>NZ_JASUZV010000006.1:0-142079 GCF_030284685.1 Streptococcus raffinosi | reverse complement strand
TACTTTAACACAAAGAAAAAGTAGTGAGTACTCTCTCCCGTCGGAGATTTCTTCACTACTAATCTTAGTATGTTTTTTGATTGTTATTCATCAATATACTCCTCATAATCATCTGATAAACTTTTCAATTTTATATCATAAGAAATAATTTTATCTTCCCTTAACCACTCTAAAATCAATGATAGAGTTCTTTGTAATTGATTATCTTCTACAGAAAAACTCATACGTTTTTCAAACTTATCATATCGGACAGAAGTTTGATGTGAATAGTTGTCCAAAAGGCTTTCATCAGCTAGTAAAATAGATACTTGATGTAAAATATGCCGCTCTTTCTTAATATCTGATACATTCACATCTTTTTGAATCTTTCCTCTATCAATCATTAAATAACGATCAGAATATCTTTCTACCTCAAATAGATTGTGAGTTACAATAATAACTGTCGCTCCATTATTTGCTAGAATGCGTAGATATCTCCACATTAGTGTACGCCTAAATGGATCTACATCATTTGTTGGTTCATCTAACACTATAATAGAAGGAGTATCAACAACCGTCATAGCAAAGGATGTTAAACGTTGTAAACCACCTGATAATTTTTCACCTGTGGTAGATTGCCATTTTTCAATCGCAAGATAATCCATTAACTGTTTTGAACTTTTATTTAACTCTGATTTTTTCATTCCTTTCAAAAGACCGATACATTCAATTGCTTCTTTGATTGTCACTCCTTTAATTGGAACTTGAAACTGCGGCATAGAAGAAACTAATTCTCGTGCACGATTTGGATGATTTGTAATATCAACTCCGTGAATATAAACTGTACCACTGTCAGATGAGACTGTACCATTTAATTGATTTAAAAAGGTTGTCTTTCCTGCCCCATTATGTCCAACTAAAGAAACAATTTCTCCACTATAAAAAGTAACACTAACATCATCTGTAACAATTTTTGTACCATATGCCTTTTTTAAATTTTTAACAATAATAGTTTCTTTTTTCATATATACCTCATGACTTTTAGTAGGAAAAATATAATTATCATGTATATTACAATAGTAATAATTGTGCTAATTACCTGACATATTCTCCATAGAAATTTCTCACTATCACTCAATGAATTCCTCTCAATTTCATATTCTATTTTCAATAATGGATTATCTATTAACATAAATAATAATAAACGTCCATCGGTGGAGTTATATAGACGAAATTGCCACAAAATACGAAGAAGCATTATATAGATAAACAGAGTTAGAAGTGGGCTAGCTATTCTATCACTTGCTAAGAATAAAGAAGCTAAAATTATACTGTCAGTTATTACCCCACCAAGTATCGCTATAGCCCTAGAAAATAGAGGCCAAAACCATACATGAGTTAAATTAACTGTTGCGACTGATTTTTTTAGAGAAAATCTTAGTGACTTTGCAATTCCCTTAAAATTATTCGAAAAAAGAATATGCATAATTTCATGAAAAATAGTTGTTAAAATTGAAAATATTCTCCAAACATACCTCAGGTATGTACAAGCAGTTTAACATACCTGAGGTATGTGGTCAACCACTTTTCTATTTTTTTTATTTTTAAAATATTTCATTTATTACTCACTGGTACATAATACTTTAAAAAATGCTATAATATGAATGACTAATTGTTCTTCTAAGTAATTAAACTCAACTTTCTTCTTTCAATTATTTAGTAGAGTACATCATTTCAAGAAAGGTGTTGATTTTGTAAATAATGGAAAATACAAGAGAACTAATACTTGCTGTTGCGACTGAACAATTTTTAAAAAATGGATATGAAAAAACAAAATTATCTGATATTATCAATGGTCTTGATGGTTTAACAAAAGGTGCTATCTATCATTATTTTGATTCAAAAGAGGATATCTTTAATGAAGTCGCAAATAATATTGGTAAACAAAATAAATCAATATTTGATGCTATTAAGTATTCAAATGATATAAATGGATCTGAAAAAATTACAAAATTAGTCTCTCTAAGTATCAACAATGAAATAATGGAAACAATTACTTCAATTACACCTAAGTTAATTCATAGCCCTAAACTTCTGACTTCATTTCTTGAACAAATGCAAAAAGTAACTATTCCTGAATACTTCATTCCAATTATTAAAGAAGGTATCGAAGATGGCTCAATTATTGCAGATAATCCAAACGAGTTGGCAGAATTACTTGCTGTACTTTTAAATATATGGTTAAATCCTTTAATATTTAATACGTCTAAAGAAACACTCATTTCAAAAATTAATCTAATAAATATTTGTCTAAATAATTTCAATATCAAAATTTCTATATAAATAGAAAGAGCCTCAGATAATGTGGCTCTTTCTATTTTTTCTACAATATCAACCTGATATAAAATAATAGAAGATATAAGCATTCAATTTTAAAGGTAGTGTAAAAAACACCACCCTCAAAATGAACTGACCCCGAAGAATTAGACAATTAATTTACACAAAGGATTTAGTTCTGTATTGCACAGGACTAAGTCCTTTTCTACCATTTGTCAAGCATATCAAGTCATTTGATAAAAAATAGATTGAACTCCATAGTCAAACTAAGGAAATTGTCTTATTTTGAACTTAAGTTCAGTGTAAAAGTGTACGCAAAAACAACACCTTACCTAGTGATTTTATGATAAGGTGTTACAATCATATGGCATAAACAATTTTTAGTTTTACCTTAATAGAACGCTATGAGTTTCTTTGTTGCACTATATTTTACAATTTATCCTTTAGAAAAATAACTTACCTTTACCAACAGGAAGGTGAATTTTTCCAAATATTTTTGGAAAAAGAGGATGAAATCCTAGCTGTCTGCAAGACCACAATAATAATGACTCTGTCATTATGTATATTGTGTTTATAAGCAGCGTCAGACTCTGCTGACTGTCTCCATCGGCACCTAGATAATTCATTATAATCTGTTTTTTTATTTCAACTTATCAGACATAATTAATAAACGAAAGGAGAAAGTTATGAACAATGCATATACTATTTCAGCTCACTTTGGAAAAAAGATGAGTCGTGACCATAATATTCGTAATCGCAACATAACAAACTCGGAGGATCATATCGACCCAGATGGTTATTTTAAAATCATAGAGGATAGACCCATCAAACAAGCTTATTATAAAATTTTCGGACAGGCTGTGCTTGAATATAATTCGAAACAAACTCGGTCTGACAGACAAATTATAGACTATCATACGAAAGTACTTTCAGCTTATAAACGTGATCCCAATCGCAATCCTGCTACCAGCCAAGAAGCGATTTTTACAATAGGAAATGTTAACCATCATCCCACAATCACTAAATCAGAAAAAATTCTCACAGATTTTTTAAAACAATTCAAAAAAAATAATCCTAATGCCGTCGTGTTCGGTGCCTATTTCCATGCAGATGAACCTGGTTCTGCCCCTCACCTTCATGTTGATTTCATCTTAGTTAAACGACAAAATAAAAGAGGCTTAAGCATTCAAGTCAGCCAAGAAGGTGCTCTCAAAGAAATGGGCTACTACACAACAGGTTCTAAAAAAAATAAGGATTTAGTAACAGCACAGACGAGATGGCAAGCAGCTCAACGCGAACTACTTCGAACAACAGCTAGAAATCATGGATTACAAGTTCAAGAAAGTGGTAAATCTAAAACAATAGCTAACCATCTGGATACTGAGATTTACAAACGAACTACAAAACTTAAAAACTTAGATCAAAAAATTGAGGAGAAAAAGATGTGGGCTGAAAATGCTAAATCTGAAGCAGAGAAAAATAAAAAGGAGCTGTCAGAGATTTTGAGAACTAAACAAGAGTTAGACATTGAAATTCAGATGAAAAAAGCAAATCTTGAAGAGATTACTAAAATTAAAAAGAAAAATAAAGAATTAAGCGAGGAAAATACTTTTTTAAAGAAATCAATTAATATTCTGCAAGAGAGTATCGATCTAGCCGAAAGTTGCTTCAAAACATATTTACTAAAAAATAAAGAGAACCTATGGAATATATTTAAACAAAAACTGTCTGAAACATTTGGTTCTAAAAAATACGAACGTTATAATATTATTCGTCATGATACAGAATTAAATGAAAAACTTGCACAACACGAACGAGATTACTTAGAGGGAGAAAGACGTGATCCACCTCCTACTCAGCTATTTGGATATGATGCTAAAACTGATAATGAATCAGATTTTCATTGTGAAGAATTGACTATTGAAAATGAAAATTTATAAAAAGGTTAGTTCTCGTATTTTTTTCTACGACTAATATCAAACATAATATATTTAGAAAAATTGAAAATAAGGAGATAATAAATGATGAATCATGTCAATTCCCAAATAAAAAATAGGAGAAGAAATACAGTTATTGCAAGAGGAAAAATCATAAATATCGAACATAATGAGGATTGCTCTTACTTAAAATTATTTATTCGAAATGGCGCTGGACTAAGACATACTTACTTAACATTTAGATATGATCCAAAAATATTTTATATTAGTAAAAATCAATATGTGATAATTACAGCACATATTGAAAATAAACAAAATAGTTTTGGAGGTGTTGATCAATTTATCATAATTGATTCAATTTCTGAATCGCAAAGTGAACTATCTGAGCACTTTTTTGATAATCAAAAGAAATTAGGATTCTCACATCCCAAATCATACGCAAAATGTTATGTATACGGAAAAGTCATTCATAAATTCGAAAAAAATAATTCTAATTGGATTGAACTTATTGTTAAGGACAATTTTGACTTCACAGTCAAACTCCAATATAGTAAAAAAATGCGAGTATCAGATATAAATTATGATGTAGGAGACAATCTATTCATATATGCTTTAATTATTTCAAGCGAAAAGACAATAAATCAAAAAAAGCGTTCATATTTCAATCTCATAGTAGAGGATAAGATAAACAAAACCAGACTAAAATAGAAAAACAAAAAACTGCCAAAGAATTTTTGGCAGTTTTTTGGTAGGGAACCTATTAATTCAAACAGTTTCACATAATCGTTTATCGCAATAAAAAACCAGAGCTTATGCCCTGGTTCTATTTATTAAGCGACTTGAGTCGTTACCTTATTATTTAAGAGTAACTGAAGCTCCAGCTTCTTCAAGTTTAGCTTTAAGTTCTTCAGCTTCAGCTGCAGCAACACCTTCTTTAAGAACTGATGGTGCACCGTCAACGATAGCTTTAGCTTCTTTAAGACCTTCGCCTGTGATTTCACGAACAACTTTGATAACAGCAACTTTCTTGTCGCCTGCAGATGTCAATTCAACGTCGAATGAATCTTTAGCAGCACCAGCGTCAGCAGCACCAGCTGCAGCAGCAGCTACAGGAGCAGCAGCTGTTACACCAAATTCTTCTTCGATAGCTTTTACAAGGTCGTTCAATTCAAGGATTGAAGCTTCTTTAATTTCAGCAATAATGTTTTCAATGTTCAATGCCATTGTGATTTCCTCCAAATGTGTTTTTAAAATATAATGTTTTAAATGTAGCTTAGGCTACGAGTTGTGAAGATGGGCTTATGCAGCACCGTCTTCTTTGCTTTCTGCAACCGCTTTGACAGCGTATGCAACGTTGCGCACTGGCGCTTGAAGTACAGAAAGGAGCATAGAAAGCATACCTTCTTTGTTTGGAAGTGATGCAAGAGCGTTGATTTCTTCGACTGAAGTGAACGCACCGTCAACAACACCACCTTTGATTTCAAGAGCTTCTGCGTCTTTAGCAAATTCGCTAATAACTTTTGCTGGTGCGATAACATCTTCGTTTGAGAATGCTACTGCAGATGGTCCAACGAAAAGTTCTTTAAGGTCTTCAAGACCTGCTTCTTCAGCTGCACGAGTCAAGATTGAGTTTTTGATAACTTTAAATTCAACGCCTGATTCACGAAGATTACGACGAAGAACTGTATCTTGGTCAACTGTAAGTCCACGAGAGTCAACAACAACGATAGATGATGCTGCTTTCATTTTCTCAGCGACGATGGCAACTTGTTCAGCTTTTTTAGCAATAATAGCTTCACTCATTAGTAGTTTTACCTCCGTTTTTATTTTTGGGCTAGGTACAAAAAAATCGCACCTAAACCTAGACACGAAAGTACAATACGTTACAAAATAATAGTTACGTTTTGTGCCTCGGTTGGATGTTTATGAGTTTAACTCCCCAACTGTCTTAGGTCAGTTTTTTCAAACCTTATATATAATATCATGACCTAAATCAGACGTCAAGAAAAAAATGTCATTTTTTTATATTTTATGTTTATAGAACATAAAACCTCTTAAAATCCGAAGATTCCAAGAGGTTATTTTTAATCATATCTAAGCGCTTCGATAGGATCGAGCTTTGAAGCTTTATTGGCTGGGAGAAGCCCAAAAATAATCCCCACAGCTGCTGAAAAGGCAATGCTTCCTATAGCCACACCGATAGAGACCCTTGCTTTCAGATCCATAGCACTTCCAATTGGTCCAACGACTAGGGCTGCAAAACCAAGTCCAATCAGACCTCCTAAGATTGTCAAGACCATGGACTCAATCAAAAACTGGGTCAGAATCTTACGACGGGTAGCTCCAAGCGCCTTGCGCAGACCAATCTCTCTAGTCCGCTCAGTTACCGAAACCAACATGATATTCATAACGCCTATGCCACCGACTAAGAGTGAAATGCCAGCAATTGCTCCGACAACGGTAGTAATGGTTCCAAAAATTGTGTTCACCTGATTTAAGGTCGCACTCATATCCGCCGCCTTGTACTGCCCATTGTCATCCTGAGATAACTGCGTCAATTGCTTGGCAGCCTCCTTGGCAATGGCACTACTATTTTGCACATCGGTCACATGGAAAAAAATTTGGCCAATAGCATCAGTGTTATTTTCAGCCGCTAACTGGGTATTGGCCACAAGAGCTGTTCCAATTTCACCATAGGCACCGATTGCAGTGTCTTTATTTTTGTAGACACCAACCACTCGATAATCATTATTTCCTATAGTAATGACTTGGTTAAGGGCATCGTCAGTCGTTTCAAAGAGTTTTTTAGCTACCAGCTGATCGATGACAACAACGCGTGAAAAGGTTTTGTAGTCATTGTCTTGCAGAGATCGTCCTGTCAACATTTCTAACTTTTTAGCTTTAAAGTAGCCCTGACTGGCACCTGTGATATTAACATTCTTAACAGTCTTTTTTTGGAGGGAGATCGAGGAAGTTAGGCTGTTGGTCACAAAATAGCTATCCACACCTGGCGTCTGTCTCACCACCTGCTCCAACCAAACTTCTTTGACTGGTTTGGTTGGCTTTGCCAAATCAGCATAGGCAGGGTCTAGTTCCTCCCCTTTAGCCTCATAGTAGACTTGGACAGTATCCTTATCACCTGTCACGCTATCAGTTACACTCTGACGCATTCCGTTTCCTAGCCCCATGATGAGCACGACAGCAGCAACACCAATGATAATACCCAACATGGTCAAAAAGGACCTCATCTTGTGTGACCGAATAGAACTAAGAGCAAATTTCCAATTTTCCATACTTACCTCCTAGTCAATTCGAACGCTATCCGTCGTGTCCTGGGTAATTTCCCCATCACGGATGACAATCTTACGTCGGGCATAGTCTGCAATCTCTGGCTCGTGGGTAACCATGATAATGGTTTTCCCCTCACAATTTAGCTGGGTTAAAAGCTCCATAATCTGCATTCCCGTCTTGGTATCTAGGGCACCCGTTGGTTCATCTGCTAAAATGATTGCTGGATTATTAGACAAGGCACGCGCAATTGCCACCCTCTGCTTCTGTCCACCCGATAGCTCTGATGGTAGGTGATGGCTACGGTCAGACAAACCGACTTTTTCCAAGAATTGTTGCGCTTTTTGCTTACGTTCACTCGGAGATTTTCCAGCATAAATTAAGGGAAGCTCCACATTCTTTTGGGCGCTTAACTTTGGTAGGAGAAAAAACTGTTGAAAGATAAAGCCAATCTGATTGTTTCGCACCTTAGCCAAGCGGTTTTCCGAGAGTTCAGCCACATCCTCATCCTCGAGTTGATAGGAACCAGATGTCGGTCGATCAAGGAGTCCAATAATATTCATAAGCGTTGACTTTCCTGAACCAGAAGGGCCCATGATAGCCACAAAGTCCCCTTCCTCAACTGATAAGTCAATGCCTTTAAGGACTTGCAGAGTTTCAGGTCCATTTTTGAAGGACTTGGTAATGTCTTTTAAAACCATAAGCGCTGGCTTAGTCACTAGACCTCACCTCTTCTCCACTGGTGTCTTTAGACTTTTTACCCTTAGCATCTGTCACGTCCTTTAGAGTCTCACCATCCTTAAAGGATTTATCGGCCTTAGTGATAACCTTTTGGCCTTCTTTAAGCCCTGATGCAATCTCTTGTTGCTTAGCATCAGCATTGCCAAGCTTGACTTTGACTTGCTTAATCTTCTGACTGTCTTCATCGTAAACCCAGACATAGTTGTCAGAACCTTTCTTAGTCACGGCAGTTACAGGAACCAATAAAGCATCTTCGTCCTTAGTAACCTCAAGAGACACATTGAAGCCTTGTTTGAGCTTACCGATAGGACTGGTCAATTGAACCTTGTATTCATATTGAGAACCCGTCTGACCTGAATTTCCCGAAGCATTAGCTGACTGGCTGGCATTTTGCTTCGGATAATTGGAGATATAATTGACTTTACCTGTCCAGGTTTGGTCTGGGTATACTTTTGACGTAATCTTGACCTTTTGCCCCACTGAAATATTTGGCATATCATACTCGGTTAAGGTTCCCTGAATTTCGAATTGACCTTCACTAGTCACGTGAACAAGGGTCTGGCTCTCTTTTGAAGCAGGGTCCACAGAGTCCGCCACTTCTACGACTGTTCCATTCACATCGGAAACAATGACCGTTTGATTAAGTACATCCTGAGCCTTTTCGAGCTCTGAGGCTGCATTAGCAACGGCATCATTATAATCTTGCAAGGTTTGGTAATTACTGGCTTCGGTTTGCTGACGCTGTTGAGCTGTCACTGCAGTTGTCGAACCATCTTCGTCTGTATCCTCGCTAGTTTGCGCTGAAGCTGCAGGAGCTGTTCCATACTGTTGGAAATAATTACGATCACGAACAGCCTTGTTATAGGCACGACTTGCAATATCGTAGGCTGCTTGGGCAGATGTGCTATCATATTGAACCAACTGCTGACCAGCACTCACTTCTTCACCTGCTGAAACAGTTACAGTGGCGTTACGACCGATAGTATTGTCAAAATAAACGTACTGCTCCGACTGAGCCTTGACCATACCCGTTAGGAGGGTCGAGGAGGCCAGCTGTCCCTTGATGACCTTACTTGCTGTAGGACCTTCAGCAGCCTTGTTCCCTTGGCCACCTCCTCCAAACAGGTTAAAAATCAGAACCAATAGGACAAGAATCCCTATGCCTCCAATGATCCAAACTCTTTTCTTATTTTTAAATAGCTTTGGACTGATTCTCTTTCGCATACGTCTCTCTTTCTAATTGTATTGTATAGATGTAACAATTGTAATATTTTTAAGATTCCCTGTCAATGAGTTCCAGTACACCATAGTGTAGCTTTTGATTGGGACGAACCTGACGTTCAAACCCAAGTTCTTCAAAAACGGTATCACGAAAATGCGCCTTGATGATAATCTTTTCCCTTGCAACACGCTTAGCCTCATTTAGCCATTCTTCTGTCAGACGACTGCCATTGGCCAGAGGCTTGATAGCATGCAGATTTTCTGATTCCTTGATGGTCTCTGAAAACATAGGATCGGCATAAATGATATCAAAAGAATTGTCAGCTTGAGACTGCAAAAAGGACAAGCTATCGCTCTTAATAGCCTTAATAGAACGCATGGCCTTTTCAAGCTGCTGATTATCCGTCTGATAAGAGGCAAGACCACGAGAAACCACCTGAAAAATCACGTCCTGACTCTCAAGGGCTGTGACCTTATTTCCCGCTGCTGCCATCACTAGACTATCTGAAGCCAGACCCATAGTGGTGTCGAGAATGGTCTTGGGAGACTTGCCTAAAAGACTGACTAGAGCGTCATGGGGGGCCTTAATCCTGAGAGCAGCCGTATCTGGATGAAAGGTCAGCTCACTGGCATCTACATTGATAAAAGATAGTCTGTCTTTATATAGAAGATAGAAAGGTCCAAACCGCTCCAAACATTTCGCCAAAGATAACTTGCACCGAGGCTGGTAGTCAGCTCCGAGGTCGAGAGCTAAGGCTTGCGAGCGAGCAATCAATTCCTCATTTTCACGTAAAGATGTCGTAATAATCATGTTTCTAGTATAGCAGAATTTAAGTAGCCTAAACCATGGTCTTAGCTTTCATTTTTAACTTTCTAGCTTACATTTGTGTAAGAAAAAAGCCCCAGCAAAGCTGAGACTCATTACAGCAATCAACTAGGTTTAAATATGACACGAAAGATAAAACTCTGTAGGGAATATGAAAGAGTTTTTGCAAACCTCATCAGCTTAGACCGAGACTTTTGGCAGTGATGAAAACGACTGAAGCGATTAGTCTCAGGCGTTCGGAAGTTTTGAGGCGTTCGGCTCAAAACTTAGTCATGGAACTTCAAAGAAGGTCGCTGACGTCCGCCATCACCCAAGGAAAGTCTCAAAAGAAAGTTTTGTCTTCACTAAAAAAGCCCCAGCAAGGCTGAGACTTTCTTTCAACATTAGATAGCTTCTGTTGTAAAGCTACGGCTTTCAAGTACACGCACCATGGCATCTGCTGTATCAAGCGCTGTGAAGAGTGGGATACCTGCTTCAATAGCTGAGCTACGGATAGCTGCACCATCTTCGTCATAAGTACGTTTGTTACCAACAGTATTGACAATAGCTTGCGCCTTACCTGAACGAACGAGGGCTGGGATGTCGTTGTCATCATTTTCACCCAACTTGTGCACAAGTGTTGCCTGAACACCGTGTTCATTCAAGAATTTAGCTGTGCCTGCAGTAGCATAGATACCGTAACCGATAGCATCGAAACGACGGGCCAAACCAAGGGCTTCTTCTTTGGTATCGTCATGAATCGTGAAGATGACGTTACCAAAGGTTGGCAAGTGAAGGTAAGAAGCTTCAAAGGCTTTGTAGAGGGCCTTCTCAAGCGTTGCATCTGTACCCATAACTTCACCAGTTGATTTCATTTCAGGTCCAAGGAGGCTATCTACCTTAGCCAATTTTGTGAATGAGAAGACTGGTGCCTTGACATGCACGTGTTTGCTTTCAGGATAAAGGCCATCTTTGTAACCTTGCTCTGCCAAAGATTTACCAAGAATCAAGTTTGTAGCCACCTGAGCCATTGGAATATCAGTCACCTTAGACAAGAATGGCACGGTACGGCTGGCACGTGGATTAACCTCAATCACATAAACCGTTTCACCCTTGATAACGAACTGAATATTCATCATACCAATACAGTTAAGACCGATAGCCAAACGTTTAGTGTAATCAGCGATAGTTTCTTGGATTTTCTTAGAAAGGGTTTGTGGTGGGTAAACCGCCATTGAGTCCCCTGAGTGAACTCCTGCACGTTCGATGTGTTCCATGATACCAGGAATCAAGACATCCTTACCATCAGAAATGGCATCTACTTCACACTCACGTCCAATGATATAACTATCTACAAGGACTGGGTGGTCAGGACTCGCCTTAACGGCTGTACGCATGTAAGAGCGAAGGTCGTCTTCATTTTCCACGATTTCCATGGCACGTCCACCCAAAACGTATGACGGACGAACAAGGACTGGAAAGCCAATCTTACGAGCTGCTTCAACCGCTTCTTCTTCATTTGTCGCTGTTTGACCTGGTGGTTGTGGGATGTTGAGGTCAATAAGAGCTTGTTCAAAGAGGTCACGGTCTTCGGCACGGTCCAAATCAGCAACCTGAGTACCCAAGATTTTCACACCTGCTTTAGACAATGGCTCAGCCAAGTTGATAGCTGTTTGACCACCAAACTGAACCACGACACCCTTAGGTTGTTCCAATTCGATGACGTTCATCACGTCTTCAAAGGTCAATGGCTCAAAGTACAATTTATCTGAAACTGAGAAGTCTGTTGAAACTGTTTCAGGGTTAGAGTTCATAATGATAGCTTCGTAACCTGCAGCTTGGATAGCTTTAACAGAGTGAACTGTCGCATAGTCAAACTCGACCCCTTGTCCGATACGGATTGGACCTGAACCAAGAACGATAACAGATTCTTTATCAGACTTGATAGATTCATTTTCCCACTCGTAAGTTGAGTAGAAATATGGTGTTGAAGATTCAAACTCGGCTGCACAAGTATCAACCATCTTGTAAACAGGAACGATATGATTTTCCAAACGAGTGGCACGGACTTGGTCAGCTGTTTGGTTCCAAAGTTCCGCAATCTTACGGTCAGAGAAACCATTGCGTTTGGCTTCTTTCAAAACAGCAATGTCGCCTACGTGAGTAGCCAATTCTTGTTCCAATTCGAAGATATGGAGCAATTTGTCAAGGAAGAAAATATCAATCTTAGTCAACTCTGACAATTCTTCAATAGTATAACCACGACGGATAGCTTCAGAAAGGTAGAAGAGACGGTCGTCTTGCGCTTTAACAACCTTTTCCACCAAGGCATCATCGCTTACTTCGGCAAGCTCAGGCATTTCATTGTGGTGAACACCGATTTCAAGCGAACGACAAGCTTTAAGAAGAGACTCTTCAATGTTACGACCAATGGCCATAACTTCACCAGTCGCTTTCATCTGAGTACCAAGACGACGTTCCCCATGTTCAAACTTATCAAATGGGAAACGTGGGATTTTGGCAACCACGTAGTCAAGGGCTGGTTCAAACATTGAGTAGGTTGTACCAGTGACTGGGTTAATCATCTCATCAAGTGTCAAACCAACAGCGATTTTAGCCGCCAATTTAGCGATTGGGTAACCCGTTGCTTTTGAAGCAAGGGCTGATGAACGTGATACACGTGGGTTTACTTCGATAACATAGTACTTGAAGCTATTAGGATCAAGCGCCAACTGCACGTTACAGCCACCCTCAATCTTAAGGGCACGGATAATCTTCAAGCTGGCATCACGAAGCATTTGGTTTTCAATATCTGACAAGGTTTGAGTTGGGGCAAATACGATAGAGTCCCCTGTATGGATACCAACTGGGTCGAAGTTTTCCATGTTACAAACCACAAGAGCGTTGTCAGCAGCATCACGCATTACTTCGTATTCGATTTCTTTGAAACCAGCGATAGAACGTTCAATCAAACATTGGGTTACTGGTGACAACTTCAAACCATTTTCAGCGATTTCACGAAGTTCTTCTTCATTGGCACACATACCACCACCGGTACCACCAAGGGTAAAGGCAGGACGGACAATAACTGGATAACCAATTTTTGAAGCAAAAGCAACTGCTTCTTCCACCGTATTGACGATTTCAGATTCAGGAATTGGCTGATGCAAATCTTCCATCAATTGCTTAAAGAGATCACGGTCTTCGGCTTGGTCAATGGCAGACAATTTTGTCCCCAATAATTCAACGCCAAGCTCATCAAGAATACCAGCTTTAGACAATTCCATGGCCATATTCAAACCAGTTTGTCCACCAAGTGTTGGCAAGAGAGCATCAGGACGTTCCTTACGAAGAATACGTGTCACAAACTCAAGTGTGATAGGTTCAATGTAAACCTTGTCTGCGATTTCTTTATCAGTCATGATAGTCGCAGGGTTAGAGTTGACAAGAACAACACTGTAGCCTTCCTCTTTCAAGGCCAAGCAGGCTTGCGTACCAGCATAGTCGAACTCAGCAGCCTGACCAATGATGATAGGACCAGACCCGATAACCATAATTTTTTTAATATCAGAACGTTTAGGCATAATTTATGATACAAAGCCCGTTAAGGACCCAGTGAAAATAGGAAACGTGACGACGACGCCTAAGCGTCTAGTCACCGTTTATCTTTTTCACACCGTCCTTAGGGCGTGTTCACTTTCGTGAACCTGTATCTTCTCCTTTCTATTTGACAACTCTCTGGTTGTCATTAAATAAGGTAGTAGACTGGGGCAAACAAGCGTCACACCCCATTATAGTCACTAGACAGTTGCAATTAACGACGTGCTTTTTCAGCTTGGAAAGCATCAATCAATTCCAAGAACTCATCAAAGAGATAGCTAGCATCGTGTGGACCAGGTGCTGCATCTGGGTGGAATTGCACTGAAAAGGCAGGGAAGTCACGGTGACGAACACCTTCAACTGACTTATCGTTAATCTCTTCGTGTGTTACCATGAGGCAATCTGGAAGTGTATCACGGTCAATAGCATAACCATGGTTTTGGCTGGTAAAATCAACACGACCAGTCGCAATTTCACGAACCGCATGGTTAAAGCCACGGTGACCAAACTTCATCTTGTAAGCCTTGGCACCATTCGCCAAACTAAACAACTGATGACCCATACAAATCCCGAAAATTGGAATTTTACCTTGGATGCCACGAATCATATCAAGTGCATATGGCACATCTTCAGGGTTACCAGGACCATTTGACAACATCACACCATCTGGATTAAGATGGAGAATTTCTTCAGCCGTAATATTGTGAGGGACAACCGTCACATTACAGTCACGTTTTGAAAATTCACGCAAGATAGAGTGTTTAAGTCCAAAGTCAACCAAAACAATGTTTTTACCAACACCAGGTGCAGGGTAAGCTGTTTTAGTAGAGACCTGTTCAATATTATTTGTAGGCAAAACAGTGGCACGTAATTGATCTTGCAAGTGCTCAATACTGTCACCAGGATCAGCCATAGTTGCCTTCATGGTACCGTGTTGACGGATAATCTTAGTCAAGGCACGTGTATCAATACCAGAAATACCAGGGATGTTTTTAGCTTTCAAAAACTCATCCAAAGTCATTTGGTTACGCCAGTTGCTGGCACGACGGCTAGCCTCTGATACCACCACACCCTTAGTTGTAGGTGTGATTGATTCATAGTCATCACGGTTAACCCCATAATTACCAACAAGTGGATAGGTAAAGGTCAAGATTTGACCATTGTAAGACTGGTCAGTGATAGATTCTTGATAACCTGTCATACCAGTATTAAAGACGATTTCACCCGTCACATCCACATCAGCACCGAAGGCCTGACCTTCAAAAATTGTGCCGTCTTCCAAAATAAGTAAACGTTTTGCCATTATAGTAAATTGTTCCTTTCACTAAGATACAAAGGGCGTTAAAAATCTGAATGAAAACTAGTAAATCCGATGCAGAAACTCAAGCTTCTAGAAAGATTTAGCTATTTTTCGAAGATTTAGCCCGTGTTCATTTTCGTCTGATTCTCTCTGGAATCTGTTAACGTTGTTTACGCTTTGCCATTTAAAATAGCTTCAATAATTGCCATACGGACAAAGACCCCATTTTGCATCTGAGCAACGATACGAGCCTTAGGCGCTTCCACCAAGCTATCAGCAATCTCCACATCACGATTAACCGGAGCAGGGTGCATGATGATAGCATGGTCTGCTAACTTGGCATAACGTTCTTCAGTCAAACCATAGAGAGCATGGTATTCTTCTTTTGAAAATCCTTTGTCATCCCCGTGACGCTCGTGCTGAACACGAAGCAACATGAGCACATCCAAGTCCTCAATCACATCGTCAATGGCAACATGCTGACCATAGACATCAAATTCATTAGAGTACCAAACTTCAGGCCCAGCAAAATACAGCTGAGCACCCAAACGCTTGAGAATCTGCATATTTGACTTAGCCACACGAGAATAAGTGATATCACCGGCAATACAAACCTTAAGATTTTCAAAAGTTCCAAACTCTTCGTAAATAGTCATCAAATCAAGCAAACACTGACTTGGGTGTTGCCCAGAACCATCACCCCCATTAACAATAGAGGTCTGAATGGTTCTACTATCAATCAACTGCTTATAGTAATCAACTTCCGAGTGACGAACCACACAGATGTCCACACCCAAAGCAGACATGGTCAAAATCGTATCATATAGGGTTTCACCCTTATTCACTGAGCTTGTTCCAGCATCGAACTCAATCACATCCAAACCAAGTTTCTTCTCAGCCACTTCGAAGGACTTGTGTGTTCGTGTTGAATTTTCAAAAAAGAGATTGGCAGCGAAATACTGTCGATCCAGCTGGAAATCAGCTCTGCCATTTTTAAAATCTCCACCTCGACGAATCAGGCCCAAGACCTCTTCATTCGTGAGGGTTTCCATGGTCACCAAATGCTTGAGTGACACTTTTCCATCTGCAATCGCCATAGTTTTTCCTTTTAAAATGATTAACTAATCCTTGCTACCTTTATTAGGGTCTGGCAAGATTTGGTAAAGCAAGATACCAAGAATAGTCGAGCTTGCCACACCAGTAATTTGAAGACCACCAAGGTCAATCATCAAACCACCAATACCTGACACCAAGATAACACTAGCAATCAAGAGATTCTTTTTATTATCAAAATCAATCTTATGTTCAACTAAAATTTTCATACCGCTAGCAGCGATAACCCCAAAGAGGGCAATGGAAATCCCACCCAAAACAGCCGTTGGGATAGAACTCAAGAGAGCAGATACCTTACCGATAAAGCTCATCAAAACCGCAATCACTGCTGCGCCTGCAATAACGTAAACTGAGTAGACCTTACTGAGGGCCATAACCCCAATATTTTCACCATAAGAAGTTACCGGAGGAGCTCCAAAGAAACCAGCAATGATTTGTGCCAAACCATCTCCAGACAAGGTATGGTCAAGACCTGGATCTTTGAAGTAATCACGACCAGTCAAACTGTTTAGAACCATGACATGGCCAAAATGTTCCGTCATTGTCACAAAGGCAATCGGAGCCATAGTTAAAATCGCACTTGGATAAAACTTGAAGTCGTAATTCACAAACGGAATATCAAAGCTTGGAACTTGGAACCAATGAGCAGCCGCAACTTTTGAAAATTGAACAAACTCATGTCCCGTTAACCAACCAAAAACCACTGAGAAAATATAACCAACTATCAAGCCCAACAAAATTGGAATAACACCAACAATTTTCTTGCCATACATGTTAAAGAGGATAACCGCAAAGAGAGTCACCATAGAAATTACAAGGCTGAAGACACTATAGGTGTCATTAACCATTGTCGCATCCTTAACAGCATTAGCCGCAAGACTTAAACCGATAACAATGATAATAGGACCGACCACGATTGGCGGAAGGACCTTATCAATCCAGTTATTTCCTGCGTACTTAACAATCAAGGCAACAATCAAGTAGACCAAACCACCAGCCATGGCACCTTGAGCCACCGCCGCAATACCATCAGACTTCATAAGCATCTGCATAGCAGCAATGTAGGCAAAACTAGACCCCATATAAGCTGGAATCTTATACTTAGTCACCGTCAAGTGAGCCAAAGTTCCCAAACCAGATGAGAAAAGAGCAATGGCAGGATCAATCCCAACCAAAATCGGCACAAGCACCGTCGCACCAAACATGGCAAACAAGTGCTGGAATGACAAACCAACCAACAAACCAGGTTTCGGCATATCATTCACATCATATTTTACGTTATTCACGATATCAAAGGACTCCTTAAAACAAGATACAAAGCCCGTCTAAAGCCTAAAGCAAAAATAGGAAATACGATGACGGAGCGCCAGCTCCTAAGAGTATTTATCTTTTTTGCACAAGGCTTAGGGCGTGTTCAATTTACAAGATACAAAGGGACGTTTTGGCGTAGCCAAACATTTCTGTAGAAAAATAGGAAGTCGACAAGGCACTCCAAAGAGTGCTAGGAGACTTATCTTTTTTCCTAAGAAATGAGTCCCGTGTTCAATTAACAAGATACAAAGGGCGTATAAAGAGCAAAGTAAAATTAGGAAATCTGACGCCGAAGCTTTAGCTTCTAGGAAGATTTATCTATTTTACACAGCTCTTAGCCCGTGTTCAATTTACAAGATACAAAGGGACGTTTTAGCGTAGCTAAACATTTCTGTAGAAAAATAGGAAGTCGACAAGGCACTCCAAAGAGTGCTAGGAGACTTATCTTTTTTCCTAAGAAATGAGTCCTGTGTTCATTTAACAAGATACAAAGCCCGTCTAAAGCCTAAAGCAAAAATAGGAAATACGATGACGGAGCGCCAGCTCCTAAGAGTATTTATCTTTTTTGCACAAGGCTTAGGGCATGTTCATTTAACAAGATACAAGGGCGTTTCACCCTAACTGTCAGCCAACTCAGCTTGGGTCAATAATGTTGACGCTATCTTTACCATCAACTTCAGAAACCAAAACTTCAATCTGTTCTGACTCACTTGTTGGGATATTCTTACCAACATAATCTGCACGGATTGGCAATTCACGGTGACCACGGTCAACCAAGACAGCCAAACCGACACGCGCCGGACGTCCATGACTAACGATATTATCAATCGCAGCACGAATCGTACGACCTGTGTAGAGCACGTCATCTACAAGGATAACATCCGTACCATCAATTTCGATAGGAATAAGGGATGTGTCCTGTTCAGATTTAACATCATCACGGTAAGCCTTAGTATCAAGCTCAATCAATGGCACATCAAGGTTTTCCAACTGTTTCAAGCGCTCTTGAATACGCTGAGCAATATAAACACCACGTGTCTTAATACCAGCCAAGACAATCTTGTCGAGATTCTTGTTTCGCTCAATAATCTCATAAGTGATACGTGTAATGGCACGCTTCATGGTTACGTCATCGACGATTTCTTTTTTCTTCATAAAAGAACCTTTCTAAATACAAAAAAATCCCCTTGAAACAAGGAGATACACAAAAATATGGCACAGTTTACCTGTACACTTCTTATGGCTCCTTGCCTGCCTCTCTGGACAGTGATTAAAGGACTTATTCAATTAGGTAAATTATAGCAAAATTTAGACCCTTTTACAAGGAAAAAACGGATAGCCTCTCCCAAGAAAGACCATCCGTTTGATGATTAGTTACCTTTTCTCAACTTCTCCAAAGTTTCCTTGAAAATAGCAGGTTCTTCTGCTGTAAATTCGACCAATTCTCCAGTCGTAGGATGCGTGAAACCAAGGGTCTTGGCATGTAGAAATTGTCCGTGACCCTTGAGGGTCTTACGAGGCCCATATAGAGGATCTCCCGCCACTGGATGACCAATATAAGCCATGTGCACACGGATTTGATGGGTACGACCTGTTTCTAGCTGCAGCTCCACCAAAGTATAATTGCCAAAGCGTTCCAAAACAGTAAAGCGAGTTACCGCAGGCTTCCCTTTGGCCGTTACCGCTTGCTTCTTGCGGTCCTTGTCTGAACGCCCAATCGGAGCTTCAATCACGCCTCGGTCGTTAGGCAGATTGCCATGCACGATAGCCACATACTTGCGCAGAGACTTCTTGTCCTTAAGCTCAGCCGCCAAAGCATTGTGGGCCTTATCATTCTTAGCAACCATGAGAAGACCAGACGTGTCCTTGTCGATACGGTGGACAATCCCCGGACGCACCACACCGTTGATAGACGATAGGTCCTTGACATGATACATGAGGGCATTGACCAAGGTCCCAGACGTGTGACCAGCTGATGGATGGACCACCATGCCTTGAGGTTTGTTGACGACTGCCACATCCGCATCTTCGTAGATAATATCCAAAGGAATATCTTCAGCCTTGTACTCCAAGACCTCTTCTTCTGGCAATTCATAGGTGATGACGTCACCCTCTTTAACTGCATACTTGGCCTTTGCCGACTTACCATTAACCAAGACCGTTCCAGCCTTGATGGCTTCATTGGCCTGACTGCGTGACAATTCTGTCAAATCTGCCAAGGCCTTATCCAGACGATTACCCGCCTCTTTTATGATGACTTCCATTTTCCTCTTTCCATAAGATTAAAATCAAGAGCAGCACGCCCACCGTTAGATAGGAGTCTGCCATGTTAAATATTGCAAAATCAATAAAATCAAGCTGAACCATATCAACCACATACCCTAGATGCACACGGTCGATAAAGTTTCCAATACCACCTGAGATAATCAAAACCAAAGATAGAACCAACCAGATACTCTTCTGGTAATTCTTAACCAGATAAACCAGAGCCGCACCAATCACCAGAACCGTCAAAATCACAAAGAAAAATTTCTGATCCTGTAAAATCGAAAAGGCAGCACCACGGTTTTGTAGATAGGTCAAACTGAAAAGTCCCGGTATAGCCTTGATGACTTGGTTTAGGGCAATATTTGCCACAACCCAATGCTTGACCCACTGATCCAAACCAATCAGGGCCAGAATAGCCAAAGGAATCACAACCTTACGCATATGTCCTCCTATGGTTTATAAGTGTCAAAGTAGTCAAACATAACATTGACAAACTTAAGGGCACAAGACGACAAGCTAATGCCCTTACGACGGACATACACCATCTTGTTGTCCAAATTGTCCTCTAGTGGAATCACAGTAATACCGTTCACACTTTGCGCATCTAGGAAACCAGACCCCGTCGCATAAGCATCCGTACGCTCCAAGATACCGTTCAAGGTCGCACGGTCCGTCACGTTAAACATAAGAGACGAATCTGACGTATCCACAAAGTTCTCAGAATAGTAAAGGTACTCGTCCTTCTCCTGAGTGAAACGCACTGTAGGCAAGGCCGCCAAGTCCTCCATGACCAGACTGTCTTTTTTAGCCAGAGGATGCCCCTTACGGAGATAAATGTGCGTCTTAAACGGAATCAAATCAATAGACTCAAGCCCAAGCTTGTCCATATTTTGCTGGATTCCCTTGCTATTTTGACGATTCAAATAGATAATCCCAATCTCACTGTGTCCCTTGGCTACCTCATCCAAAATCTGAATGGTCGTAGACTCAAAGATACGGAAATCCTTGTAATCAGGATAACGTTCTGAAAAAGTCGTAATCAAAGGTGGCAAAAAGTCATAGTGCTGGCTGGCAATTGAAAACTGGTTGCCCTTCTCAGAAGCATTGAGATAGCGATTTTCAAAACTATCAAAACTGCGCACCACCTCAAGCGCACGCTCGTAAAAAGTCATGCCCTGACTGGTCAAGACAGCCCCCGTCGTTGTACGGGTGAAAATTTGAAAATTCAGCTCTTGCTCCAAATCCTTAATCGCCACCGAAAGGCTAGGCTGACTCACAAAGAGCTTGCTGGCAGCCTCACGGAAGGTACCGCTGTTGGCAATAGCTACCACATAACGTAGTTGTTGTATGTTCATGTGTGACACTTCTTTCTTGAAAAATCAATCATTTCTATTATACCAAATTTTATCTTCTTTTGTTGAGACTAAAAAAGCCCAGGCGACCCCGAGCTTGAGTGACTAAGAAAGTAGCCTTATTCATCTGATTTATCTGTTAAGAAGTACTCGTTTTCACGTTTATCATAGTCAAACGTTAAGTGAACCGTCTTAAGTTTACCACTGTCTGGACTATAATCGTAGAAGCTAAGCGATACTTTTTGTGTGAGGTCTCCCTCATCAGTCTGAGTCAGCTCATGCGTACTAAAGCTGGCCTCAGAGTGGTTTGAGACAACATCTGAAAGACGTGTTCCCTTAAGCAAATCTGCTTGAGTACCCACCGTTAGCTTATCATAATCCTCTTTTGTCCAGTTGCTTTGATAGTCACTAACTTCCTTAACCTTATCATAGCCAAAGTCTGCAGAAGCATGCTCTAGAATGTAAGTACCATCTTTAGACTTAAAGGTCAAACGGACAAAGTTATCACTACCCCTTCCCTCTTTTGCATAAGTAAGGTCTAACGTCTGTGTCTCACCATCATTGCCCCACTCGGCATCCGTAGCCTTACCGTGAGCATCTAGGGCCTCATCTAAAGTCAAAGAGTCAACCTTCAACTCCTTAAACTGGTCCTCTGTCCAGTCAAATTTATAATCTTTATCAATGTATTCATTTGCTCTGTAACGACTATCAGCCTCAAACTGATCGGCATGTTTAATGATATACTTGACCACTTGATAGCCTGTTCCACTAAGTGACGTCGTAAAGAAGATGATGGACATAACCAAAGCGATGATAGATAAGGCCTTGCGTGTTGACTTCACACTCAGCGCCATAGTCACAATCGCCAAAATGATAAGGAAAAAAGCAAAGAAGGTAAAGATGAAACCGATTGGAAGTGTCCAAGCCAAAACGGCAAATATAAGCCCCAAGACTAGGATAATAATCGGAAGAACGATGTTGACAAAAGTATTATTTTTGACTTCTTTAGATTTGTAATAAGGGTTTTCCAAAGGCATCTGACTTGCCTTTGGAGCCTCTTTTTCTTGCTCTTTCTCCAGATTCAACTCAGGCATTTGCTTAGGAGCTTCCTCCTCTAATGCCACTTGAGCCTCGTCTAGTTGCTTATCTGCTACTGAGTCAGCTGTCACTTCTTCAGTAGTTTCAGAGCTATCCACCTGCTGATCCTCAACTTGCTCAGACACTTGGGCAACTTCCTCCTCAGTAGCGATGACAAAATCCTCTTTCTTAGCCTCCATAAACTCCTCAGGATTTGGTTTACGACCATTGACGTCCTCAAAGTGACGCACCCATTCTTCTCTAGTTGCCATAGCTGACTCCTTTATCTCTTTTTCTTTATTTTATCATACTTTAATCTGGTCTTATGAAAATAAGGTCGGATATAAGAGAGAATTTTTTGAGACTGCCTGATGTGCTTAAGTGACAAGCCATCTCATGAAAATGGATGGAAGAAGAAAAGAAACTACCCCAAAAAGTTAGATTTTTTCTGTCACACTTTTGGGGGCAATTCAGATATTAGTATGACTAGTTTTTTATACTTGTATAGTTAAGTATCTAATCCTTCTTGATTTCCAAACTAAGCTTATAAAAACTATAAAGGCTATAAGATATTGCAATAATTCCCAAGAAACCAAAGTATACATCATCCTTTAAACTCTTCATATAAATGCCAATTATTACAAAGAGAAAGGTATTAATCAAAATGACTAATCTTTTATTTTCCATCTTGCCTATTTTAACTACCAATAGTCTAATAATAAGTATCGATGGAGAGAATAAAACGGCAATTATTGTAAGTAAAATATTTTTTCTGCTAATTAAATTAGCTTTAATGCCTTTTTGAGATTCTTTTTCAATATTCATCTCTTTAAATAATAAATCCAGTGAAACATTATCAGGTTCACTTTTTCCTAATTCCCATTTAGAAATGGTCTGACGAGTAACAAATACTTTATCTGCAAGTTCTTGCTGAGTCATACCTGTTTTAGTTCTATATTCTTTGATCAACGTGGCAATGTCCATTTTAATACCCCTGTCTTATTTTTATTCTTTTATAAAAGGTTCTGCTAGCAAAATTACTATTAATATTATATAGAGAGGATGTTTATTAATAAAGTAAACAGCAACGAGTAATAGAAATAATAAAATTTTCGTAACTAACGGATATTTGTTTGATAAACTGACCGATAAATTAACTAAAGGTTTCAGTATCAGCCCCGTTAATCCAAAAATAAGCACCCATATAAAATTAGCTTTGTTTTTCTTAATAAATTGTAACATTAAGAATACCTCCTCAAATTTGTTACTTTAAATTTATCAAGACCCATGACTAAAAGCACGCAACGAATAGTAAAATATGCGCAACGTCCTTAGAAACTAGGATACAACGCTCCAAGTCATTACGTAACGGGGAGAATATTACCTCTAAAAAGTACGAAATGATAGTACATTAAAATCTACTTCTTATTATAAATTCACCAATATTTATTTCTTGATTGTCCACTATTCGATCTTGCCCACCAATGTAGTTATTAATAAGATATGCTCATACATCTTGACCTTATCTAGATGATCCACATCTTTGAATCCTCCTAATGCTAACAAGGGTACAAATCCAAAACACTGGTCATAATCTAACAAACCATATTTTTCAATCGCTTCATGGTAAAGCGGTAGGTCAAAATGTTTTGTAATATGATTACTATCTATAAATTTCAAAAAATGAGTAAATTTTTTTATCATGATATTAAAACTGCCATTTTTGTATTTAATAATTCCCACATATTTCTTTTCTTCCCAAGTTATGATGTCGCCAAAAGCGGTCACGAAAATTGGAATGGAAATATAGCCCCTGAAATACGAATCTCTCACTAATTCACTATAGTCATCTGGATTTATGACTTTTAGGTAGCCATTCAAAAAGGTACCCAAACCTTGGTTTTCCCAAATATCAATTAATTCTACAGGGACTTCACTTTTATATTTTCCAATTACCTCTTTGGGTATATCTGCTACTTTCACAAAATCTTTAATCATTTTTTCTCATTTCCAATCTAATTTCTTAATCGTATAGTCAAGAAAGTATTCTTCCAAAGGCATCCCTTTCACCCTCACATTATACCATCTCCAGACCATAAGAAAACCACCTCGAAGGTGGTTAAGTCAATGTTACTGTTCTTTCTGAACTAGCAAATCATAAGGAAAGAAATCCAAATCTTTTGAAACGTTGGTCATAGATGCCACGAATCTTGCAAAGTGCAGCTGTGTCAAAGCTCCAGTAACCGTAGTAAGCGTCCTCTGTCCTATGTGTGCCGTACCAAGATGCCTCAGAATGATTATACGATTTCCATTAAAAAATCACCATCAAATTTTATTACTTTGTAAACCTTAATCCAACATTCTAGAATTTATTTCAAATCTTACGAGACGATTCGACTTCTTCTTTCACTTCATTGTACCATTGTTCAAAAATATCATCTGCTGTTAATGTGTCTGAGTTAGAATAAAATAAATCATAGGAATACTTACCATTTACACTCTTTTTTACATTATCATAAATCAATTTTATTTGTGAAGGCATCGGACGATTATACTTTTGACAAATTTTTTGAATATCTTGTAAATCTTTATTGCCTAATTTTAAAACTGAAAAAATCAGATTATCTATTTCAGATTCACTCATACCTTTTTTTGAAAGTTCATGCAACATTACAATATTATTTTTATCATCTTTATAGAAAACATCAAAGGAATACATTGTTTCAAAAGAACAATAGATATACACAGTATCAACCTTTTGCTCTACCCTATTTGCATATTCTAATGCCAACTGAATCATATCTGTTTGTTTAGCTGAAAATTCGTCTTCAAATATCATGATGCCCTTCAACTTCTTCCTTCACTTCATTGTACCATTCCATGAAAATATCTTCAGGAGTTAGTGAGTCAGAATTTGAATAAAAAATTTCATAAGAATATTTAGCATTAGCTTTTTTATTCACATTATCATATACCAATTTCAGTTGAGTTGGGGCTTGTTTTTTATCCTCTTGAAATAATGTTATAAATCGCTCTAAGTCACTTATTCCAATTTCTAAATATTGAAACATTCTATCTTTTGTTAAATTTTCTATACCAAGCTGGTCTAGTTTATTTATCGTATATACTTTGTTATCTTGAGCAAAAAAACTGTTAAAAGATAAGGAATTATTCTCGTAAGAACCGTATATATATGCCGTATCAATTTTATCTTCCGCTAGTTCAAGAGCTAAACTAATCATATCTGTTTGAATTTCTGATAACTTATCTTCAAAAATCATTTTTCACCTCTAATTTTTTATTCTTCTGCTAAATGGAAAACCATCAATTGTGTACCTCACATCAAAACTATCCGGTCTTAGAGCGTCTCTAACATAGTTCACCTTCACATTGACAGAAACATCTTTTCCTGCTTTCAAAGCTTTAGCCCATTGGTTTTCCAATTTTGTATAATCGCTCAAGTTCACACCACTCAATTGAGAAACCAAATTATCAATTTCAGGTGAACCTCCGAACCTATCTCCTGCTAAATGGCCTGCATGGTCTCCCGGTAATTTACCTGGAGTGTTGGAATCATGCGAAAGACGAGTATCGCGTTCTGTCATATTTAGTTTAGGAGCATCCCACTCCGTCACACGTCCTATATCATCTGTTTGATAAAGATATTCAAACTCGCCAGATTGATATTTGACATTTGGCTTCAAGTTCCCGAGTTCATCAAAATGAGATCCATCACGAATAATCTTATCGCTATTAACGATTTTATTATCAAGGCCACCTCTGCCTTCATTGGTATTTACACTTGCTTCGCCACAAAATTCAGCATTTGCATGCTTACCAGCTTGTTCGCCAGTTTCTTTGAGGGCTTGGCTGACTTCATCACCATGTTTGGCAAGGGCCTGGCTAGCATCGTCGCTAAACTCTGCGGTTGCTTTACGTCCTGCACCTGAACCACCAAGGATTCCAGACGCCACTTCATCCCAGTTGCCACCATTTGACTGATAGAAACGAGCATTGTGCTTACCGATATTCTTTGAGACAGCACCATCCGCATAGGCAAAGGCATCTTCAACCTTACCTGACAGGCGGGCAAGGTCATCAGAAACGTTCGCACCGAGGTGAGTCAACTTGTTTTTGACACTCAGAGCAATATCCTTGCTAAGACCAGCACCTCGAGTCCCAACACGAGCCAAACCACGAGCAAAGTCGTCTAGCTTTTAGACAATAGCCAACTATTCAATTATACCATCTTGAGATTACAAGAAAACCACCTCGAGGGTGGTTTAGTCTTCATTAATCATGAAGCATCTCGAAAAAATCTGTAAACTCCTTCGCAACAAATTCAATTGCAAGCTCTAATTCATAAGAGTTCTCATGTGACCAAATGCAGATACTAGGATTATCAGGTTCATCAATATAATTCAAGCATATAATTGATTACCTAATTTAAAAGAACATTTTAACGGTACTAACCCAGCATCCTCCTATACTCCTTCGACTTCTCTCCGTACCAGTCCTTAACCGAGTAGCCAAACTGCTCTCTATATTGCTCAGAGTATTTGAAGAGGTAATAGCCTCGTAGCAAATCAATGGAAAAGACATAAGTCGCAAAGACAAATATTGCTGGCATTAGGGGCAACAACACCGCATCGATGTTCCCTCTTAAATTACTCCCAGTGGAGCGGTCAAACAGCACAAGTCCGGCTGTAATCCCCGTTCCACCTAAAAAGACCAAGCCATCCGAAATCTTTTCAGTCACAAGTGCTACCATGGGGCTAAACTCTGTCTGATTTTGAACGGCTTCTTTCAGTTTACGGGGAACCGTTCGAATCAAATAATAAATGGAAAGAAGAAACATGGCACCCGATAATATACTGACAATATTTCGTCGTGTCATCATCATTATACCAGCACATACCGTAAAGATAGCAAGTAAAATCACCATATAAAAGTAGGTGCAAAATTTCAGCTTCATCGGGCTTTTTCTGTGCCTTATTGAAAAGAGCAGATAGACCAGATACATGACTACATACAAGATAATCATGGGCCACTGAATCCAAGAAAATGTAGGATCTTGTTCAACGGTCAAGCCCTTTATAAACATCGGTGTGGCAATAGAAGAAAAGTAAAGAAGGATTGAAGTGATAAATAAACCAATAAAACGTTTCCAGCTACCTTTTTGATTGAGTTTTTCTACAGTCTCCTTAGTGACAATAGACTGACTTTGCTCATATGTGTAATTCAAGAATTTCAAAAGTTTTCTCCTTTTATTACGAAAAAACAGGAAGGTCTCCCCTCCTGTTTCCTTAATCAGCTTAATTAATCGCCATCTGGACCTGATTTATAAGTAAGGTAGAATGTATCACCATCTTCTGTAGTGTCAAATGACAAGTAAACACTCTTAAGTTTACCATCTTCAGCTTTAAAGTCGTTATAAGAAACGCTCAATTCTTTCTTGAACTCACCTTCACGAACGGTTGAGATGGTGTACTCAGCGTTTGAAGCTTTAGGGTGATCCTTAAGGATATCTTCGAGTTTTGTTCCGTTTGATGGATTACTGTAATCTCCCTTATTAAGAGCATCAAACTGTTCTTTCGTCCAGTCAGATTTGTATGAGTCATCAGTTTGTACAGCATCTGTAGGGAAGTTTCCTGAAGCATGTGACAAGATAAAGGTACCATCATACTGTTTCTTAAAGGTTAGGTAAACATGTTCACTATAGTCTTTGCCAGAATAAGTCATGCTCAAGTCATCACCTGACATTTGAGCATCTGATGCTTTACCATAAGTCTTCATAATTGACTTAGCAGAGTCTTTTCCAGCTTTCAATTTCTTGAACTTAGATTCATTCCAGTCAAATTTAGCATTTTTGTCAATGTAATCGTTGACGTCAGTGCTATCACCTTTTGAGTCAGATTTTGAATCAGATTTTGAATTAGATTTTGAATTAGATTTTGAATCAGATTTTGAATCGCTGTCATCATCTTCATCATCTTTGTCAGCAACTTTTGATGTTTTGCTTGAGCCTGCATTGTCATTTGAGTTTTGAGAAATTTGGAAAATCAAACCACCAATAGAGACAAGGAGCATGACTCCAGCTACTGCCGTTGCAATGATAGAGAGCAATTTCTTGCTTGATTTAAGGCTAAAGATAAGTGAAACCATTGCCAAAGCGAGTGCAAGGACTGTCAAGATGATGAAGAGCCAAGCGGGACTAACAAACCATGACAAGATGGCAAAGATTACTGAAAGGGCAATCGCAACAATCGGCAAGATAAGGTTGAAGACAGGTTTATCTGCTGAGCTAGGTGCTGGATTAGGAACTGCTCCAAATCCTTGAGTTGTAGGAATAGAAGCCTTTTCAAACATGCTTGAATCAAATTGTGGTGTTGGTTGTTGAGAAGGCGCTTCTGGGAAGGCTGCTGTTCCAAATGGTGATTCATTGCTTACTTGTTCAGCGACAGCATCTTCAGCTGTTTCAGCAACATCAGCGATATCGTCTTCTTGAGCGACTTCCTCAGTATCTGAAACGACTTGTGCTGCAGGTGTTTCTTCAGTAGCAGGCTCCTTAGCTGGGGCATCTACAGATGCCGCTTGAGCAATCAAAGCGCTAGTATCAAAATCAGCTGCTTTAGCGTCCAAAAATTCTTGGGGGCTAGGTTTACGCCCATGAACCGACTCAAAGAGTTCAGCCCATTCTGCTTTAGTTGACATAAAAATCTCCTTTTTTCAAGAAATGCAAACAAATGGACCCCTCAGCTTAGTGACGTTTTCCATAAGTAAAACATAGACACACAGCTTGCTTATCCGTGAGCATCCTACGTCTTTCAAAAGTTATGCCTCGCTCGCTGTTTGAGTGAAACAACCTTTCCCTATATCTAGTCCCTGTTCATTTTCTTGTTGATGTTTCTATTTTACCATAATTACAAACCTCTGTTAACCGTTTCCCAAAAGGTTTTTTTCTGCTACAATAATAGGTATAATGCATCAAAGGAGTTATATATGAAAAACATTAAAAAGTACATTCTCTTAGTCCTTGTACTTGTTATTGCTTGCTTAGGATTTGTCTACCGTGAAAATATTGCACGTGCCATTCGTGGAGATGCCTACGTTGACAACAAGATATACACGAAACAATTAGAAAAAGCTCAAAAATCTGGTAAAAACGCCTTTCCTCAATTGTCAGACAAGGTTGGAAAGGACGAGGCTGAAGTTATCCTCCAGACATCGAAGGGCGATATAACTGTTAAGCTTTTCCCTACTCTGGCTCCTAAGGCTTCTGAAAACTTCTTGAAGCATGCCAAGGATAAATACTACGACGGTCTTACCTTCCACCGTGTCATCCAAGACTTTATGATTCAAAGTGGTGACCCTAAAGGTGACGGTACTGGTGGCGAATCTATCTGGAAGAAAGGCTTCGCTCTTGAGCCAACACCATTCCTCTACAACATTCGAGGAGCGCTTGCCATGGCAAATACTGGTGCTAAGGATTCAAATGGTAGCCAATTCTTCATCGTTCAAAACAAGGATGACCAAAGTAAACAACTTTCAAGTGCTGGTTATCCAAAACCTATTATTGACGCCTACAAAAAAGGTGGATACCCAGCCGGTGATACCAAATATACCGTCTTTGGACAAGTCATCAAAGGGATGGATGTCGTTGATACCATTGCCAATCTTGAAGTCGATCAAAACAACAAACCAAAAGAAACGGTAACGGTTAACGCCATCAAAATTGTGAAAGACTACAAATTCTAGTAAAATAACTTCGGGAAATTGATTCTCGAAGTTTTTTGATGACTTGAAATTTTTTTATTTTTGGAGGTTAATTCTTGACCTCGTTAAGGACTCGTGATAAACTATTGTTAGTTTATAAACTAACAGAAAGAGAGTTACACGATGAAAACAAGAGCAATTATTGAATTTAAAGACACTTACGCTAGCATGGAATGTCACAATCTTGGTTATCAAACCAAGGAAACGGCCCTGGCTATCATGTCACCTACTGGACATATTCTATCAAGTACGCCGCTTTTCAGAAAGGCTTATGGTTCAAAAATGACTCACATTGACCAGCTGCCTTTCCATATAGATAACCTCACTATTAAAGCGAGAGGTCTTAGCCAAAAGGCTAAAGCTAATTTGGAAGATTGGATTGCCCATACGATTATCCTTCCCATGGACTACGATAGATATTTTGCTCAACACCAAGAACTACTACACCTCTTGGCTGAATCCCCTGTCGTTGAATCAGTTCAGGCCCTTAACTACAAAACGGTTAAGATCCAATTTTCAGAGTCGCTCAACGATGAACACATTCGTCAGCTTCAGGGATTTATTCTCAGAAAGGCTGGAATTTACAGCTACATTGGCACATCGACAGTCTCTGATCGTAACGCCCACCAGGCACTTGAGTGGGCCAAACTCGATGTTAATGGCCGTTCTCATAACGACCACAGACCTGCTATTTTCCATCGCAGCAAAGGGCTATGGGGTGGCTTCTTTCATCAAGAAAGCCTCGCTTAAATAAGCTTTTGGACACAGGATATCACCCTGTGTCCTTTTTACGACACAAGAAAACTCACCACAAGGGTGAGTTAACATGTTTTAGTTATTGTGTTTCCAGTTACTGTAGATACCGAAGAGAATCACCCAGATTGTCGCTCCAATCGCACCGATATAGGTAGATTGTTGTAAGAAGAGACAAACAAATACAAACAAGAAGAAAGCAATTGTCAATGGGTTTAAAATCTTATAGGCTGGCATAAGGAAGCCGTCTGGTAAAAACTCTTTAGATTGACGGTATCTCCAGTGCGCAATCATAATCAAAACATAGATTGCAATGTAAACCCCTGATGATGATGCTGTAATCAAAGAGAAGGCATCTGATACACCAGGTAAGATGTTGATGAAGGCTGAGATACATACCACAACCGCTGAAGCAATGATGGCACGAGCAGGAATCCCTGTACGTGACAAGGTATCCAATTTCAAAGTCTTCATCACTTTACTATTTGGTGTTTCCTTAGCAAGTTGGAAAAGGTGACGACCTGTTGAGTAAAGCGTTGAGTTCAAAGATGAAGCTGCTGCTGTCAAGACAACAAAGTTAATGAAGGCTGCTGCCCACTTGATACCAACCATTTGGAAGACTGTTACAAACGGTGATTCATTAACTGGAAGTTGTTGCCATGGGAAGATAGCCATGATAGCAATGAGGGCACCCACGTAGAAGATGACAATACGCACAGGGATTTCCTTAATGGCTTTAGGCAAGACCTTACGCGGATTTGCGGTTTCAGATGTTGTGACCCCAACAAACTCAATAGCTTGATAAGCAAAGAAGACCATTTGGAAAGTCATTACAAAGCTTACCCATCCTTTAGGGAACATCTGGAAGCCTTGTGTAATATTTGCTAGACTAGCATGTCCAGCCGGTGTTTTAAAGTCAGTCGCTACCATAAAGATACCAGTAGCAATCAGAGCCAAGATAGTGATGATTTTAATCATCCCAAACCAAAACTCTACTTCTCCGAAGATTTTAACCGCAATCAAGTTAACGGAACTTAAGATCAGTAGGAAGACTAGCTGAATCTCCCAGGCTGGCCAGTGCGGGAACCAGTACTGGACATAGGTCGCAACGGCAGTGATTTCTGCCATCCCAAGGAATATCAAGGATACCCAGTAGGACCAACCTGAGAAGAAGCCCCAACCCTTACCAAGGTATTTGGTAATAAAGTTGATAAAGGTATGTTGGTTGGGGTCCATATAAAGCATCTCACCGATAGCTCGCATCATGAAATACATGAAGACACCAGTCAGCAAATAAACAAAAACAATCGACGGTCCTGTTAAGGAAATGGAACGCCCTGCTCCCAGAAAGAGACCTGTACCAATTGTACCAGCAATGGCAATTAGCTGGACGTGACGGTTTTGAAGACCACGTACCATACCATTTTCAGTCTGGCTGTCGTCTTCTTTGTGATGTTGCTTTTGCGACATATTTTTTTCACTCCAATTCTATTTAACATGATTTATTAACTCATGTTATTTTTCACATAACTTATATTTTATCATTTTTTTAGCAAGTGGTCAATTTTTTATTTGGAATATTCAGAATTTTTTGACGCAAGACAAGAGCTTAGAAATTTCCAAGCTCCTATTCTTTTGTTTTTTATGATTTAGGATCATCGAGACTACGGCCATGCAAACCTTTTTCACGTTGCACCTGGCGTAGTTTTTCAGGCGTAATATCATTTCCTTCTTCATCCACAATTTTGATTCCTTCGATGTGGTGACGAACGGAACGACGATAACCCTCAATGTATTCTTCACGAAGTTTTGCTTGTTCCACTGCTTCTTCTGGCGTCAAACCTTCTGTTTTTTTCTTTTTAGCAAGCTCATTGATCCGAGCAATTTTTTCAGGTGTCATAATAAGACCTACTTTCTACCTGTCACCAGGTCATTATTTAGTGTTCAATTGATTAAAGGCAGCGACTTTATTGGCTTTTGCTACTAGACTAGCAAGAATAGCCAAACGGTTATTTTTCAAAGCTTCATCTTCTGCCATGACCATGGTATTGTCAAAGAAGGCATCGATGACTGGGCTAAGGGCAAAGAGTTGAGCTAATTTATCACTAGCTGAACCAGTCAATTCGAGACTTTCTGCTGCTTGAGCGAGAGCTTTTTCTTGGTCATTTTCAAAGAGGCTAGCATCTACAGCTACTGCATCATCTGCTTTTTCAGCCAAGTTGAAGGCACGAGAGAGTGACTCAACAGCTGCCTTGTAACCGTCCGTCTTCGCAGCTTCTGAGAGAGCATCTGCTGCTTCAAGCATATCCGCTACCACGAAGTTTGAACCAGCAAGTACAGCTTCTTTGATATCTTTAGATGTGCGTCCCATCATCTTGTCCACACGCGCCTTGATGAAGTTAAGCACTTCTGCTTGATTGTCATAAGAAAGGCTATCAAATGAAAGTCCGTAAAGGCTGTCGATTAACTCATCCATAGGAATGTGCCAACCAAAGGCATCTAAGATACGAACAATACCTTGTGTTGCACGACGAAGCGCATAAGGGTCGTTTGAACCTGATGGAATCAAACCAACTGAGAAGAAGGAAAGGAGGGTATCCAATTTATCTGCAAGCGCAAGAATAGCACCAACCTTGGTCTCTGGAAGGGCACCATCTGCTGCATCAGGAAGGTAGTGCTCACGAATAGCTGTCGCAACCGCAGCATCTTCACCAGCAAGGAGGGCATATTTTTCACCCATAATTCCTTGTAATTCATCAAACTCTCCGACCATACCCGTCAAGAGATCAAATTTGTAGATTTCCGCTGCACGCGCTACGGCTGTCGTTTCTTCAGCAGTCAAACCAGCTTGCTCAGCTAGTGACGCAGCAATGACACCAGCACGGGCCATGTGTTCTGAGAGGGAACCAATTTTTTCATGGAAAGTTACGTTGGCCAATTTAGCAACCAGGTCTTCAATCTTAAGTTTTTGGTCTTCACGCCAGAAGAATTCACCATCTTCAAGACGGGCTACCAAGACTTTTTCATTTCCTCGGATAACATTTTCCAAGTGCTCAGCGTTCCCATTACGGACTGAGATGAAGTTTGGTTTCAACTTACCATCAAGGTCACGTACAACAAAGTAACGTTGGTGGGTTTCCATTGAGGTCACCAAAACTTCTTCTGGAACGTCCAAATATTTAGTGTCAAAGCTTCCCATGAAGGCAGTTGGGTATTCGACCAAGTTCAAGACTTCATTCAAAAGTCCTTCTTCGATCTGCACTTGAACGCCTTGTTCTGCTTCGATAGCTTTGATTTGCTCACGAATCATGTTTTCACGTTCTTTGCTGTCGGCAATGACGTAAACAGTACGAAGGTCTTCTTCATAAGAATCTGCATTGGTGATTTCCACTTCATGCCCAAGGAAACGGTGACCACGGCTCACACGACCTGACTTGATATCCAAGAAATCAAGGTCAAGCGCTTCGTCGCCTAAAAGGACAACCAAAGTGTGGACAGGGCGGATGTATTCGAAGGTGTTGTTAGCCCAGTGCATGCTAACAGGGAAAGTCAATGAAGCAAGCACTTCTGGAACGCCAGCCAAGACTTCTTTGGCAGGTTTTCCAGCTTCATGTTTCGTCACGTAGACGTATTCTTCACCCTTAACTTCACGGAATTCGATGTCGTCAACGGTCAAGCCTTTTCCACGGACAAAGCCTTGCGCCGCTTTTGAGAAGTTTCCATCAGCATCCAAGGCGATTTTCTTAGAAGGTCCTTTAAAATCTTCTGTCAAATCAGATTGTTGATCAGCCAAGCCAATGACACGGACAGCCAAACGGCGAGGTGTTGAGAAGGTTTGAATACTTTCGTATGAAAGACGGTTGTCATCCAAGAAGGCTGCCATTTTTTCACCGAGTTGTTTTTCACTTGGTGTGACAACGTAGGCTGGCAACTCTTCAAGTCCTAATTCTACTAATAAATTTTTTGTCATGTTTCTTCCTTTGCATCTTCTTTTTGATAGGCACCTTAAGTACTGGGGACGTCGCTAACTAACTTTGTGAGTCTGTAGGGAAATCTTTTATCTCCTTGATATAGATTTCCAACAGTCTCATCAAAGTGAATTTAGCCAACTGATTTTTGAACCTAAGGTTTCAAAAATCCCCATATACCAGTACGGCGGTGCCTATTCCTTTAGCAAGTCTTCGACTTGCCTCTGGGTAGCCATGTGGGCTCACTGGGTTCGCCCTTTTTTATTTCTAATACTCTTTTTATTCTTCTTCTGCTAGGAGTTTGGCGCGTGTAGCTTCGTCCAGAAGTGGGTAACCGAGTTTCTTACGTTCTGCAACGAAGGTCTTAGCTACGACACGGGCCAAGTTACGGATGCGGGCAATGTAACCGGCACGTTCTGTAACAGATACTGCTCCACGAGCATCTAGCAAGTTGAAGGTGTGTGAACATTTCAAAACGTAATCATAGGCAGGGTGAACAAGGCCCAATTCCAAAGCACGTCCTGCTTCTTTTTCAAATTTCTCGAAGTTTTCCAGAAGCATGTCTTGGTCAGAAACTTCAAAGCTGTATTTTGAGTGTTCGTATTCTGGTTGAAGGAAGATTTCTCCGTATTTAACGCCTGGAGCCCACTCAATATCGTAAACTGAGTCTACTTCTTGAATGTAAGAAGCCAAACGTTCCAATCCGTAAGTAACTTCAGAAGTTACCGGACCAGTTGCCAATCCACCAACTTGTTGGAAGTAGGTGAACTGAGTGATTTCCATACCGTCAAGCCAAACTTCCCAACCAAGACCAGCCGAACCAGTTGATGGGTTTTCCCAGTTATCTTCAACAAAACGGATATCGTGTTCCAAAGGATTAATCCCCAATTTTTCCAATGACTCAAGGTAGAGCTCTTGGATGTTAGATGGTGATGGTTTCATGACCACTTGGAATTGGTGGTGTTGGTAGAGACGATTTGGGTTTTCCCCGTAACGACCATCAGCTGGACGACGAGATGGCTCTACATAAGCCGCATTCCATGGTTCAGGCCCAATGGCACGAAGGAAAGTATAAGGACTCATAGTTCCCGCACCCTTTTCATTATCATAAGCCTGCATGAGCATACAACCCTGGTCATTCCAGTATTGTTGCAAAGTCAAAATAATTTCTTGAAATGTTAATTTCTTAGACATTGAATACTCCTTAATTAAAAATGATTTCTTGCGACACGAGTCTGCCTCGTCGATTATACGAGACAAGACGAGTTAGTACTGCGTCTAGCTCAGGCAACCTAGTGCTGAGCGTGGGGCAGTCCGACTGTAAGGAGGTCTCTGCCACTGACGCAGTGGAAGGTTAGTTTTTTAGACATTTAATACTCCTTAATTTTTATAATTGCGACTTGGAATACAAAAAGAACCGTGTCTTTGCTCCCAAGTCATATGACCTAGGGGCGTCAGAAACGCGGTTCCACCCTAATTTATTACTTCATTGTATTTTACTTTACTCAGCTCTTTGCTAAGAGAAAGCGCCACTTGCTTACTTTGCCCTACTTGGCTTTCACTATCCCAAGCTCGCTAGAAAAACGCCATAAGCCTTTCTTTCTTGTCAGTATTATAGCAGAAATAGATAAACTTGTAAAATAGAATTCTAATTCTACTTCTCATCAATCCCCATTTCCTGACGGACATGAGCATGAGAATCCTCCCGGAGTGTTTGATTGTCAATGATTGAAGCATCTCTAAGTTGCTTTGCCTTTTCCTTATCCTGAGGTGTTAAATCTTGATTAGGATCATAAGCTTTCTCGACAATAGCTAAAAGATGATTTCGGATTTCTTTTTCCTTACGAATCTTTGCTTTTTTACGATAACTTGCAACAACCAAGACAACCAGCATCAGTAATCCCATATAACCGATAATGGGATACATGACTGCGACCAATTGACGAAAACCCATAAAGGATACAAGGAAACCACTGAGAGAAAAAGCAGTCACAAAAAACTTGAACCGTTTCTCACTACCAGCTGCAAAGCGTTTGCCTAGAGCATAATAGAGACTAAAAACAGTATTGAAAATCAAACCAAAAATCACGAAAGCATAGAGGGTTGCAAAGATAGGATTAACTTCCTTAGCAATAGCCAACATAGGCACATCTGACTTGACAACCTTGTCACTATTAGCAAAAAGAATCAGGGTCGTGATAAAGAAAATCACACCAACCATGAAGCCACCCCAGGCTCCACTCTTTTCAGCTTCATTAATTTTGAAAATGGATCCCCCCATAACGAAGGCCATAGCGATGGCAGACATAACACAAACAGCAAAATAATTGACGACAGACATCCAAACGCTTGGAAATGGGGATTGAATAGTTTGTGAAATCCTATTCATCTCTGCAAAATCCCAGTGACGCCCTAAAACATTGGTCATAAAGATAAGAGCAATCATTACCAGAATCATAGGGGTAAAGACTCCGATAACTCCGATGATTTTTTTGAAATCTAAAAAGCTGACCACAATAGTCAAGGCCGTACAGAGAAAAGCTCCTACCCAAAATGGCATGCCAAATTGTTGATTCAAATTGGCTCCTGCACCAGCCGTCATCACAAAACCAAAGATAAAGCAGGTGATAATGAGAGCAATATCCAAAATACGATATATAACGGGATGACTAATTTCCGCAAGAACAACCGAATGATCATCCGAACGGTAATAACTTCCCAGAGCAATCATCAAACGGCCAAAACCAACATGTAGAACTCCTAAGACAATAACACCTATCAGACCCCAGGCTCCAAAGCTGACAAAATACTGCAAGAGGTCCTGTCCTGAAGATACTCCTGCGCCAATCATTACACCGACATAGGCCAGAGCAATGCTCCAAATACGTTTTGACATATTACCTCCTGTAAAAATAAAAAAGTATTTCTATTTTACACCTTTACTGTTACAATTCTGTAAAAAATAAGAAAAAACAGTACCTTTATATAAAAGCACTGCTTAGACCATTACTTTTCCCAAGCTTTACGACCATCGATAAAAGTTGCTTGTAACTCCAAAGAGTCATCTAAAACGATGAAATCGGCTGCTAGACCAGCTTTAAGACTACCACAAACATTTTCAAGACCAACAGATTTAGCTGGAACATGACTCGCCATTTGTAAAGCTTGAGCAACCGTCACCAGACCCCAATCAACGACGTGCTTGACACCATCTTTAAGTTGTAGGATAGAACCAGCCAGGTTACCACCTTCCTTAAGGCGTGCCGTGCCATTTTCCACAATAACAGGAAGCTCACCCAGCATATAGTCGCCATCGGGACGTCCTCCTGCAGACATACAGTCTGTAATCAGGGCAACATTTTGAGGCGTCTTCTGCTTGATAAGGACGCTACAGGCAGCTGGTAGAACATGGTGCCCATCCGCAATCAATTCACCAATGGTATCTGGACTATCAAAGGCTGCACCGACCATACCAGGCTCACGATGACTAAAGCCACGCATCCCATTGTAAACGTGAACCCAGACTGAAGCACCAGCTTCCACTGCTGCCACGGCTTCTTCATAAGTAGCATTGGAATGTCCCAAGGCAATTGTCACACCTTGTTTAGTCGCTTCTTTAATAAAATCAGCCACTCCTTCACGCTCAGGAGCCAAGGCCAATTTGATTAACTTTCCTTGAGCCGCTTCTTGCCAGGCTTGCAACTGTTCAAGGCTTGGATTGCCCATGTATTTTGGATTTTGAGCACCCTTGTAGGTTTCAGTGAAATAAGGCCCTTCAAAGAAGAGTCCTTGAATTTTGGCGCCTCTTTCCTTACCAGCCGTCTCAGCTATCGTTTGACAAATGGCCTTCAGCTCTTCAAATGGTGCGGTCAAGGCTGTCGGCAAGAAAGAGGTCACACCTGCTGAAAGTAAGGCCTGACTCATACCTAAGAGACTTTCCGCCGAATTGTCCATAACATCATAACCCGCAAAGCCGTGAATGTGGGTGTCCACAAGACCAGGAGCAATTTGATAGTCACTGTAATCTAGCACCTCTGCACCTTCTGGTGCGTTTTTTGTCCACTCAGCAAAACGACCATCTGTGACTGCCAAGTAGCCACCTTCTTTGACCTTATGATCAAAATAAAATCGTTTGGCTGCAATATAATAAGTCATAGGACTACCTCTCATCAATTTTCTATGTTCTCAATACGCCTTCATTATACCAAAAAAGCCGAGAAAAGTTCTCGACTTTCCATATTAAATCACACCTTCTGTAACCTTTTCAACAAGGTTGATGGCATGGTCTGCGATACGTGTGTAATGCGATAAGTAATCAACATAGTTGATACCTGCCTGCGCAGTACATTCACCATTATTAAGACGTTTGGTATGAATCTTACGCAATTGTTTTGCAAGTTTTTCCAACTCTTCATGACGAAGGATAACTTGACCAGCAAGCACCTTATCGTCGTCCACAACAACACGAATACTGTCAAGTATAATACGATGAGTGCGGTTATAGACATCCGCAAGTTCCGCCTTGGCTGTTTCAGAGAATTCAATTCCCTTGCTATGAATGTGTTGTGAAAGACTAGCACTAGCGACTGCAAGGTCACCAATACGTTCCAAATCACGAACAGAATCCAGGACACTTGCCAAGATTTCATTTTCAGAAACACTAAGTGACTCGTTAGAAATATCAATCAAGTAAGTTGTCAACTCTTCGTCAATACTATTAACAGCTGTTTCATATTTTTCAACCTTGTCAAAGTATTTTTCATCCCCTTTATCAAAGAAAGCGTATGAAGCTTCCAAAGACTGGATAGCATATGATGCCAAATGCACCAATTCTTTCTTGGCATTACCAAGGGCAATGGCTGGTGCTTGCGTGATAAGCAAACGGTCCAAATAAAGTGCTTTGTACTTATTAACTTCGTCCTCACCAGGGATGATCTTAGTTACCAAGTAAGCTAAAACCCCGATGAATGGGAACTGAACAATAGTATTGGCAATGTTGAAAGTACCGTGGGCAAAGGCAATTGTCATCTCTGGTGTCAAACCAAGTACAGACTTGAACCATTGAATTAAAGCTGTGAATGGCACCAAGAGAATCAAACACAAGACCGTTCCAATGACATTAAAGAGTACGTGAGCCCCTGCCACACGCTTGGCCGCAATATTGGAACCAAGAGCCGCAAGAACCGCTGTTATAGTTGTTCCGATATTGTCCCCGAAGAGGATTGGAAGGGCACCTTGCAAATCAAGCAAACCACCTGAATAAAGGCTCTGAAGAATACCAATGGTAGCTGCCGAAGACTGAATCAACATGGTCAAACCAGCACCAATGATGACTCCCATGATTGGGCGGTCACCTAAAGTTGCCAAGTAGTCTTTAAAGGCTGTGACGGACTTCAAAGGCTCTACCGCATCTCCCATTAGGTTAAGGGCAAAGAAGATTCCACCCACACCAAACAAGATACGACCTAGGTTGTTGAGCTTCTTATTACTCGTAAAGAAGAGAAGCGCCGCCCCAATGAAAAGCACCGGAAGAGCATAATCACCTAGCTTGAAACCAATCATGAAGGAAGTTACGGTTGTCCCGATATTTGCCCCCATGACAATTCCAATAGCCTGACGAAGACTCAAAAGTCCTGCCGAAACCAGACCTACGACGATAACGGTTACCCCTGAACTTGACTGAATCAAGGCCGTCATGACAATACCAATCAAGACCCCTAAAAAAGGATTACTGGTATACTTATCGATGTAAAAGCGTAACTTATCACCGGCTGCCTGTTGAAGACCATCCCCCATGTACTTAATACTGAAAAGGAAGAGTCCCAAACCACCGAGGAAAGAAAACACAATATCTTGCCAATTTACTGACACATTTTTGTCCTCATTATTCAAAAATTTTCGGTAAAACCGACCTTTCTATTGTATCTATTTATTAGGGAATAAACAAGGCTTTTCCTCAAAATAATAGAAAGAAACCAAGAAAATCTGACCTTCTTAGATATCTCATTTAACTCTCATGTTCATGATGTCTAACACCACTATTACTCATATCAGAAATCCATCAAGGCCCGTCTCGAATATACTGTTTTTTTTCTTTGATACTTGTCACCAGGTTTCAAGCAAAGACAATTGAAAAACATTACTAGCAGTGTTTTGAGAATTCCATAAATGAAAACTACCATAGCAGTACCATCATCCGTTGGCGATGTTTTTTCAGTTATCACTACATCTTTCGAGACTTATAAATAACCGATAAATATTCTTGAAATAAATCCTTCTTTCTTGTGATATAATAAAGGCAAAAATTGGAAGTGACATCATGACAATCTACCTTCTAGCACAAGTATTCTCAGCCATCGGAGCTCTCTGTGTCGCCATATCCTCTTTTGCAAAATCAAAAAATAAGATGCTCGTCTGGCAAATTACCGACTACATTTTCACTGCCACTGCCAACCTCTTATTGGGTGGCTATACTGGGGCTTTAACCATCAGTATTTCCATCATTCGAAATAGCCTGATGGTCAAAAAGAAGATGACCAAGACTATCTTGACCATCCTCATCATTATTCAAATCATCGTAGGATCCTATCTCAATCAGCTTGGACTTATTGGCTATTTGCCGATTATCTCTTCAGTTTCTTATAGTCTAGCCATTGCCATCACACGAAACCTTCAGTGGCTTCGCTGGGTCATTATTGAGAATATGTTACTCTGGCTAATATACGATTTGACCATTAAGGCTTATCCCGCTGCCATCACAGACATCACCATCACGCTAACCACTCTCATTGCCATTATCCGAAATCGAAAAACCTTTAGCAGATAGAAGCTAAAGGTCTTTTTCTTATAACGCCCAAGTACGAATAGCGTGGGCCACACCTGCCTGGTCATTTGTCAAGGTTACATATTTACTCAAAGACTTGATGTCATCACTAGCATTTCCCATAGCAACGCTCTGACCAACAAATTCAAGCATTTCAATATCATTGGCCGCATCTCCCAAAGCCATAATCTGTTCGGGATCAATCCCCAACTTTTCAGCTAAATGCTTCAGTCCACTGGCCTTGGTTGCTCCTTGTGGCATAATTTCAAAGATATAGTCTTGACTGCGAACCGTACTATAGTGCTGACTAAGACTTTCTTCCATTGCATTTTGGAAGTCATCAAGCGGTTTAGATTCCGCCATATACATGGCTTCAAAAATGACCTGACCTTCCGCAAAAATTTCTTCCAAAGATTTGGCCTCAGCCACCATATAGACTGTCCCAGCATCATAGGCAACTAAATCAGGCACTTCATTACCAACAACATAGTAGGTTTTTTCACCTGTCAAGGTTAGAGTTACGTCTGGAAAATCCTTACTCACTTGAAAAAGGTCTTCCAACTCCGTATGAGATAAGCTTTCATATTGAAGCAGGGTCCAATTTTTAGTTTCATAGGTCGAACAACCGTTGTTCATGATAATGTACTCTTCTTCACTAAGACCCAATTTTTCAAAATGGGGAACAATGCCTGAACGTGGACGACCCGTACAAAGGACAATCTTAATACCTGCCGCAGCGGCTTCCTGAATAGCCTGAATGTTTTCTACAGGTATCTCTTTTTGACTGTCTAAGAGTGTACCATCCATATCAATGGCAATGAGTTTCACTTGGTTCTGATTCATATTTTTCTTATTCTCCTTTGACTCTAATAAGTGTCATAAATAGTTAACTGATATTGTTCAATGATGCTGTTCAACTTATCACCATAAGTCGTGTCAGTGGCATAAACGCCTGTTAGGGCCGCTGTTGCATCTTTATAACTTCTCGTTTTGGAGCGGTGTACTCCCACATAGTAGCTTCCCTCGAGAAAGTCCACATAGTCCTGCAGCGAATTCTCAACGGAGCCATAGGAACGAAAGGCAGCATCGATATGGTAGGGATTTCCCTTACCATCATCCTCCCAGGTCGGTAGCGTTACACTTTGACCATTGTATTCTCCTTTAATTCCAAAGAAATTGTAGGAAGGCTTTTGACTTAATTGTGACTGTCCCGAGTCCGATTCTAGGATGGCCTGGGCAATCATGACTGAGGCATAAAGATCGTTTTTCGCTGCTAAATAGCGTGAAGTCTCTCCAATCTCAGCAATAAAAGCAACTGTCGTCTCATCTGTAGACGTCATATTCTTTTCCATTGTCAACTTTGGAAAATTCAAACTAGCTAGAAGCCCAAGCAAAGCAAGTAAGCCAATAATGATCAGGCTCCATTTCTGTAAAACTCTAGGAAAAAGCAGAAAAGACTTCTTTTTCTTCTTAGTCTTCTTAAATTTAGCTTTCGACCTGCTTTTCTTTTTTCCTTTTGCCAATCAGTCACCCCCTTCATCCTTAATAATCTCTTTTAGTATACCAAAAATCAACAAAAAAGGCCCAAACCAACTGGTTTAAGCCCTAATCCAATATGACATTAAATAGCGTCTCCACCCCGTTCGCCAGTACGAATACGAATGACATCATCAATAGGAACAATAAAAATCTTCCCATCACCGACTTCACCCGTCGCCACAGCACCACGGATAGCATCAACAACTTCATCAACTGCCAGGTCTTTGACTACTATTTCCACCTTAACCTTGGCCAATAAGGTCGGAACAATCCGTTGTCCACGAACGAACTCCGCAAAGCCACGTTGAGTTCCATACCCCAAGACCTGACTTACAGTCATTCCCTTGGCTAAACCACTACCAGTCAAGGCATTTTTCAAATCTTCCAATTTGTCCGAACGAATAATCGCTTCTATTTTTTTCATCAGTATCCTCCTACGAATCCATACCCATAAAGGTTGGATAAGCTGTTTCCTTGTGTTCACAGTCATCAAGACCAATAGCTTCATCACGGTCACTGACACGTAAAGGCATATAATGGGCAATTACTTTTATGATACCATAGGTTACCAGCCCCGACCAAGTAGCTGTGAAAATAATGGCCAAAACTGTCACCAAAAACAAACGTGCATTCCCATAGATGAGTCCAACATTAGCCTTATCTAGGGCTAGATTTGGTGTTGTAAAAATAGCTGTAACCAAACCACCAAAGATACCTCCGACACCGTGGCAACCAAAAGCATCCAAAGCATCATCATAGGCAAAACGTTTTTTCAAGACAGAAATGGCATAGAAACAAACCGGACTAACCATAGCTCCAATTAGAATGGCACTCCAGATGGAAACGAAACCAGCTCCAGGTGTGATGGCAACAAGTCCGGCTACTAAACCAGTCGAACCACCGACCAAGGATGGATGACCTGTCACATATTTTTCAAGAGCTAGCCATGAAAACATGGCAGCTGCTGCAGAAACATGTGTGGTCACAAGAGCATGAACTGCTAAGCCATTGGCTGCTAGGGCTGAGCCTGCATTGAAACCAAACCAGCCAAACCACAGAAGACCCGCTCCCAACAGAACAAAAGGAACATTATGAGGACGGTGCTCTAAGATGCCATAGTCACGACGTTTCCCAACAACAATTGCCAAAACCAGAGCTGAAACACCAGAAGTAATGTGAACCACATCACCACCCGCAAAGTCAATTGTCCCCCACTTGGCAAGAATTCCGTCTCCCCATACCATATGTGCAAAAGGATAATAGACCAAAAGTAGCCAAAAGACTACAAAAATAGCTAAAGGAGTAAAGCGCATACGCCCTACTACTGAACCTGTCAAAATCGCCACACAGATAATGGAAAACATCATCTGAAAAGCCGCAAATAAGAGATCAGGAATGGCTAGACCACGACTTGAAGCCGTTTCAGAAACACCGTGTAAAAAGAGATGACTAATATTCCCAAAGAAATAGCCATGCCCCCCAAAAGAAAGTGAATAACCAGTAACAACCCACAAGAGGGAAGCAATTGCTAAGGGAAGAACAGACATCATCATGGTATTAATGACATTTTTTCGACGCCCAAGGCCACCATAGAAGAAGGCCAAAGCTGGTGTCATCAAGCACACCATGGCTGAACATATCAATATAAAGGCACTACTACCTGTATCCATGAAACCACTCCAATCCAAAGGAATTATTTTTATGTTAGATAATATAACACAAAAATAAAGAGTCTACAAGTTTATTTATGGAATTTTTTGATAATTCTTTCTTTTCTGACATCTTATGTCGCCACAAAAAAAGAGCTTCTTAGACCCCATGAAAGAGATTATAAAGCTCTTGTCTATTTAGTTTTCGCTCTTTGGCAACCGTTTTTATAGCTTGATTAGGCTTCATACCGGAAGCAATTAAAGCTTCAACAGCCTCAATTGGAGTAACATCTGATGTCAGGTTTTCTTCCCTTTCTTCATCCGATGCACCAGCTACAATCAGCAAACATTCCCCCTTGAGAGGATTTGTTGCAATATAATCCAAAATTTCGGAGATGCTACCTCGCTGGTACTCTTCGTAAAGCTTGGTCAGTTCTCGAACTAGAGTCAGCTGACGATTGCCATAAACCTCACGCATATTTTCAAGAGTATCAGCTACACGATAAGGTGACTCATAGAAAATCTGCGTCTCAGGATAAGACAATTTTCCCTTGAAGAAATCAAGCTGCTGACCCTTTTTACGAGGAAGAAAGCCATAAAAAATATGAGGCTGAGGTGCCAAACCACTGGCAATCAAGGCTGTAATCCCAGCTGATGCACCAGGTAAGGCCACCACAGGAATATCCTCAGCAATAGCAGCTTTAACCAAATCATGTCCAGGATCCGAAATGGAAGGCATACCAGCATCTGAGACCTGAGCCAGGGAAAGCCCTGACTTCAAGCGCTCCAATAAATCCGGAATTTTCTCATAAGCATTATGCTCGTGAAAAGAATACTGCTTGGTCTCAATCTCAAAATGTTTGAGTAATAGCCCCGTATTGCGCGTGTCCTCCGCACAAATAAGATCGACATCTTTGAGAGTTTGAACGCTGCGAAAGGTCATATCCTGTAAATTTCCAATAGGAGTTGGGACAAGATAGAGGGTACCATAATGAGACTGCCCCTTAAAACTCTTTTGAACCTGCATCTTTAATCTCCGTACAACAATTCCGCACAGAAGCCACAGGCTTCATTATTATCACGACGTTGACCATAAAAATCTGGGCAAATATGGAAGCCATCATCATAAATCGCCTCGAGATTAACCTTACCATGAGACATTTTCGTGCCCGTTTCTTCTTGAACCACTTGACTCAAGTGCTCACGCAACTTGTCGTTTTCCAACTTAAGAGCTGTATTTTCATCAAGAATGCCTGAGAAGTTCGCCTTAATTGCCTCAACTTCTGCCAACATAGACATCAAATTTTGTGATAATTCCTCAAATTTATCATACAATTCACGCTTTTCCATTTAGCTGAACTTCCTCCACTCCATAGGTTAGGGGAGCACGCCCCTTATCAAATGCAACCTTAATAGTCCTTGCAATCACGTCAATAGCAACAACATGCCCTTTGCCATCCTTGGTTTCAATTTCATCACCTAAATCAGGATAACTCGCCTTACTATCTCTGTAAAAGTCATCTTCATAACTGAGACAACACATGAGACGCCCACAAAGACCGTTCATCTTACCAGAATTTAAGGACAAACTCTGATTTTTAGCCATTTTAATAGATACTGGTGGGAATTCGCCCAAAAAACTAGAGCAACACAGGGCACGCCCACAAGGTCCTAAACCACCATAAATTTTCGACTCCTCACGACTCGAAATTTGGTGGAGCTCAATACGTGTTTTAAAATAAGCTGCCAAATCCTTTAGTAACTGACGGAAATCCACTCGCTTTTCAGCCACAAAATTAATCAGCACATAAGAACCATTTAAAGGAAAGATGATATCAACCACCTTCATCTCCAGCTGATTTTGAAGAATTAAGTCAGCCACAACAGCCATACTCTTTTCAGCCTTCAAAAGGTTGTCATTATATCTAGCTAAGTCCCCCTCCTCAGCTAGTCTTTCAACCCGATTCAGATCATTAGGTAGACTAACCTCAGGAAAATCAGTATTCTCCACGACCACCTGAGCCAAACGCTTATCCTTTTTTTCCAAAACGACCACAAAGTCATCTTTGGCGTAGTGTCTATCTGGAATGACGTATTCTACCATTCCATTTTCTTCAAATTTGATTCCAATGACCTCTGTCATGATAATACCATATACTCCAATGCATTTTGAAAGCTGACATTGGCTAGCCACATGTTACGGGCCTCATAAACCAATTCAAGCCATCGTCTTGCTTTTGGATTTTGTATATCCTTCCCCAATTGATAAGTTAAGAAATCCCAAACCATCTCTTGCTCTGACTTTTCACCACACTGAACAGCCAATTTTGCAAGGTCCAAATAAAGCAAATCTTGATTAGCCAGCAAGGACTGTGTCAAACGCTCCACTGCGTTAATCAAATCAAGAGCCTTATTATCCTTAGCTAAGTGCAAAGCTTGAGCTTCATCCTTGGCAAAGTCTGCCAAGACCTTAGCTTGACTAAGTAACAGGCCTTCCCTCTGTAACAAGTCCTCCAAATAGGCCCGATTCTTAGGAAAATAAAAGAGTTGCGCTCGACTTTTAATCGTCGGTAAGATACGACTATCATCAGCCGTCAAGAGAAAAATGTAAATCTGACTCTGGGGCTCCTCAATAAACTTCAAAAGACTATTGGCCGCATTGACATGCATCTTATCTGCATCACGAATGATAAAAACCTGAGCCTGTCCTTCAAAACTTGATTGACTAAACTCTCTGGTCAACTGCCGAATCGTATCTGTCTTAATAAGTTGCCCTTGAGGTTCCACCAATTTAACATCCGAAAACTCCCCTTGTGCAATCAAGCGACAGGGACGACAGTTACCGCAAGGTAAACCATCTTCAGGCGTCAGACAAAAACGACTCTGTGCCAGCCAAATAGCCATATCGAAACTTCCGAAATCACCCGAGAATAGATAGGCATGACTCAAACGATTTTCTCTGATAATTTGTGAAAATTCTTCGAACAGCTTGCTCTGACTTTCAGCTAATTTCATTTTGCTCCTTACAAATAGCTTTTGATAATTTGCCAAGCATCCTCTATCACTTTATCAAAGGGTTGCGAAGCATCAATCAACTTGATCCGTTCTGATTCGACCATAGCCAAGTCTAAATAACCTTTACGAACACGTTGATGCATATCAAGCTTTTCCAAATCCAAACGATTAACTTCACGCTCACCATTTGCTGCAATACGTTTCAAGCCAGTTTCGGAATCCACATCAAACAACAAAGTGACATCAGGCTTATGACCATCCGTCGCATAGGCATTTAACCAAGCAATCTCAGTCTGTTCCAAGCCACGACCAGCACCTTGATAGGCAACCGATGAATCAATAAAACGATCCATGATAACCATATTGCCTTTTTCTAGCTCTGGAAGAACCTTTTCGACCAGATGTTGACGACGGGCAGCTATATAGAGCAAGAGCTCTGTCTTAGCATCCATAGCCGTATTATCTACATCCAAAATAACCTCACGGATTTGCTCTGAAATAGCCACCCCACCCGGCTCACGTGTCGTTATAACCTGACCAGGGTAAACTTCTTTTAAACGAGGTAAGAGTGCCTCTAAAACTGAGGTCTTCCCAGCCCCATCTGGCCCTTCGATTGAGATTAATAACCCTTTTGACATGATACTTCCTTTATTTTTTATTATCTTCTATTTTATCAAATTTTAGCTTAAATGAACATTCCCAAAATTATTATAGAGCATTGAAAACTATATTAAAAAAGAAGTCTATAAAGACTCCCATTACACATCTCGAATGCTTCAAACCATGCCGATTGCAGGGATCGAACCTGTGACCTACGCGTTACGAGTGCGTTGCTCTACCAACTGAGCTAAATCGGCTAACACAGTCATTTTAGCACTCTCTCCCAAAATGTCAAGCGCTATGTAATATCACATCACATTGACATGAAAAAGAACTCGGACTAGCCAAGTTCTTTCGTTTCTTACAATGATTTATATAGTTGACTTGCATTTTCAACAGTGAAACCATACTCCTTAAAGATACGGTCGCCAGGTGCTGAGGCACCCCAAGTATCGATAGTAAGTGTTTTGCCTGCAAGACCAACGTATTTGCCCCAACCAAAGCTAGTTCCAGCTTCAATAGCCAAACGTTTTGTCACAGCAGCTGGAAGGACTTCTTCTTTATAAGCAGCATCTTGCTCATCAAAGAGATTTTGTGATGGCATAGATACGACACGAACATGAATACCTTCAGCTTCAAGAGCAGCTTGTGTATCAAGAGCCAATTTCACCTCAGAACCAGTGGCAATGATGATACCATCAAGATTACCTTTAGCTTCTGATATGATATAAGCCCCTTTATTGACACCAGCTTCAGCATTTTCAGCTGTACCATCAAGGACTGGCAAGTTTTGACGTGTCAAGACAAGCATTGTTGGACGTTCAGTCTCAGCCAAAGCACGTTTCCACGCAGCATTAGTTTCATTACCATCTGCAGGACGGATAACGTTAAGGTTAGGCATTGAACGCACACTTGCCAATTGTTCGATTGGTTCGTGAGTAGGTCCATCTTCACCAACTGCTACTGAGTCGTGTGTCATTACATAAGTTACTGGCAGGTTTTGAAGAGCTGCCATACGTACCGCTGGAAGCAAGTAGTTTGAGAAGACGAAGAAAGTACCACCATAAACACGAGTACCACCATGAAGAGCAATACCATTCATCGCTGCAGCCATAGCAAATTCACGCACACCAAACCAGATATTACGTCCAGCATAGTTGTCTGCTTGGAAATCAGACTCAGCCTTAACCATGGTATTGTTTGAAGCTGAAAGGTCTGCAGAACCACCCCAGAATGAAGGAACTTGTTCAGAAATTTGTTGGATAGCTTGTTGGCTTGACACACGACTAGCTACAGCTGTGCCAAGTTCATGAGTGTTCAATTCAACAGTTGCTGACTCATTTGCAAAAGCAGCCTTGTATTCAGCAGCTAACTCTGGGTAGGCAACTTCATATTCAGCAAATTTAGTTTGCCAAGCATTTTCAGCAGCTTCACCACGGAACTTAATACCAGCTTGAAAACGACGAGCTACTTCGTCAGGAACAGTGAAGGCAGGTGCATCATAGCCGTACACGCTTTTGGCATGATCAATACCTTCTTGACCAATCGGTGCACCGTGAACAGCTGACGTTCCTTGTCCTTCAGCTCCATAACCGATAATAGTTTTTACTTCGATGATAGATGGTTTATCTGTCTCTGCTTTAGCTTCTTCAATAGCTTTAGCAATAGCTTCCAAATCATTTCCATCTTTAACAAGAATGTGTTGCCAACCATAAGCTTCAAATTTAGCCTTAACGTCTTCAGTGAAAGCCATTGATGTCGGACCATCCAGTGAAATATCGTTTGAATCGTAAAGAAGAACCAATTTGCCAAGTTTAAGGTGACCAGCAAGACTGGCAGCTTCTTGAGAAACACCTTCCATCAAACAGCCATCGCCATGTAGGGCATAAGTATAATGGTCAACAATATCAAAACCAGGTTTGTTGAATTTAGCAGCCAAATGCGTTTCAGCCATGGCCATACCAACAGCATTAGCAATCCCTTGACCAAGAGGTCCTGAAGTAGCTTCAACACCATCAGTATGATTAACTTCAGGGTGTCCTGGAGTCTTAGATCCCCATTGACGGAAGTTTTTCAAATCATCCATTGTCACCTTATAGCCAGAAAGGTGCAATAAACTATAAAGCAAAGCAGAACCATGACCTGCAGAAAGGACAAAACGGTCACGGTTTGTCCAATTACGGCTAGTCTTTGGATTAACATTCATTACATGGTTCCAAAGTACGTAGGCCATTGGCGCTGCACCCATAGGAAGACCAGGGTGTCCTGAATTTGCGGCTTGAATAGCCTCAATTGAAAGCGAACGAATAGTGCTGACCGCCATTTGGTCAATAGCATCAAAAGTCATGATTTCTAATTCTCCTCTTCTTGGACAATGCAGAGCAAATAAACACTTAGGGTCTGTGCTCTAGTTATACTGCCTTTATTATAGCACATTATCTGACTATTTGGGCGATTCAATTCTATTTGAAAAGGCTTAAGTTCATTTATGACTAGACCTTCTTTATCCGATTTACAAAGTGGCATTTTTTGTATATGGATAGAATGACGTTTTGGAAACACGATTGAATTGATTATAAAAAATCAAGGATCCTTTAAGTGATAAATCAGTAGATAAATTGATTTTCAAGTTAAAAGCATAATGCTATCATTGATCCCCCACCCGATACGAAACCCTATAGCAACAGCGTGGCTTTCCAAGACATAAGAAAAAGCCGAGGAAACCTCGACTTTATAAAAGATTATTTAACGAAGTCAAGCAATGCCAAGAAGCTATCAGCTTGAAGTGATGCACCACCTACAAGAGCTCCGTCTACATCTGGACAAGCCATGTATTCTGCAACGTTTTCAGGTTTAACTGAACCACCGTATTGAACACGTACTTTGTCAGCAACTTCTTGACCGAAGTCAGCAGCAACAACATCACGAACAACTTTACACATTTTTTGTGCATCGTCTTGTGAAGCTGATTTACCAGTACCGATAGCCCAGATTGGTTCGTAAGCGATAACTGTTGAAGCTACTTGTTCAGCAGTCAAACCAGCCAAAGCAGCTGAAACTTGAGCACCTACGAATTCTGCAGCTTTACCAGCTTCATAAGTTTCAAGTGTTTCACCACAACAAATGATTGGAAGCATGCCATTAGCAAAGATTGCTTTTGCTTTTTTGTTGATGTCTTCATCAGTTTCGTGGAAGTAGTCACGACGTTCTGAGTGACCGATAACAACATAGTCAGTACCGATTTCTTTCAAAACTTGTGGGCTAGTTTCACCAGTAAAGGCACCAGCATTTTCAAAGTAAGTGTTTTGCGCAGCAACTTTAAGGTTTGAACCTTTAGCAGCAGCAAGAACAGCTGTCAAGTCAACGGCAGGAGCCGCAATACCAGCTTCAACAAGATCAGATGAAGGAAGTTTTGATGCTACAGCTTCAACAAATGCTTTTGCTTCTTCTGGATTTTTGTTCATTTTCCAGTTACCAGCGATAAATGGTTTACGTGACATTTCACATACCTCTTCTTCTATTTATTTACAAGTTTATTCTATCACAAATCCCCTACTATTACTAGGATTTTAGGAAAATTCCGAAAACTATAGCCACTTCATACCGACTAATGACCTACTAAACTACTTCTCTTCTAAGATACTTTCATAAGAAGAACATCAAAAAGGTAATAAAAAACCAAAAAGAGCCGAGTAAACTCGACTCTCTCAATTATTGTCTGACGAATAATTGTATTGGGAACTTAATATTAATTAAGCTTCGATTTCAGATACGATACCTGAACCAACAGTACGTCCACCTTCACGGATAGAGAATGTTGTACCTTGTTCAACGGCGATTGGGTGAATCAATTCAACATCGATAGTCACGTTATCACCAGGCATAACCATTTCAGTACCTGCAGGAAGTTCGATAGAACCTGTTACGTCAGTTGTACGGAAGTAGAACTGTGGACGGTAGTTGTTGAAGAATGGAGTGTGACGTCCACCTTCTTCTTTAGAAAGGATGTAAACTTCACCTTTGAATTTAGTGTGTGGGTGGATTGAACCAGGAGCAGCCAATACTTGACCACGTTCAATTTCATCACGTTGGATACCACGAAGAAGGACACCGACGTTATCACCGGCAATACCTTCGTCAAGTTGTTTACGGAACATTTCAACACCAGTAACAACTGCTTTTTGGATTTTTTCCTTGATACCAACGATTTCAACTTCGTCATTGACACGAACAACACCACGGTCGATACGTCCTGAAGCAACAGTACCACGACCAGTGATTGAGAATACATCTTCGACTGGAAGCAACAATGGTTTATCAGTGTCACGTTCTGGTTCTGGAATGTAATCGTCAACAGTATCCATCAATTCCATGATGATATCTTCGTATTTAGTATCACCTTCAAGAGCTTTAAGTGCTGAACCTTGGATAACTGGGATTTCATCACCTGGGAAATCGTATTCTGAAAGAAGGTCACGGATTTCCATTTCAACCAATTCAAGCAACTCTTCATCGTCAACCAAGTCAACTTTGTTCATGAAGACGATCAAGTGTTTAACACCAACCTGACGTGAAAGAAGGATGTGTTCACGTGTTTGTGGCATTGGTCCATCAGTAGAAGCTACTACAAGGATCGCACCGTCCATTTGAGCGGCACCAGTGATCATGTTTTTAACGTAGTCCGCGTGTCCTGGCGCATCAATGTGAGCGTAGTGACGTTTAGCAGTTTCGTACTCAACGTGTGCAGTGTTGATTGTGATACCGCGTTCGCGTTCTTCTGGAGCAGCGTCAATTGAAGCGTAGTCTTTTGGTGTGTTGACTGAGCTTGGAAGACGACGTGCCAAAACAGTTGTGATAGCAGCTGTCAAAGTAGTTTTACCGTGGTCAACGTGTCCAATTGTACCAATGTTAACGTGTGGTTTACTACGATCGTATTTTTCTTTTGCCATTTAGGAAAAGCCTCCAATAAAATATATTTTATAGATAGACAGTAGGCAATACAGTCTAACTTTACTCTACTATTCTATCAAAATGTCATAGAATTGCAAGTATTTTATATGGTTTTCAGATTTTCTTTTTATTTAGAAGCCATCTTGAATTTTTCATTAAGAGATGATACTCTCGTACCATTACATTACTGACACCCTTATATCATCTATCTTCTTTACCTACATGCAAAAAGAAGCCGAACTTCAACGGCTTCTTCTTAGAGGTACTATTTTTTCGTCTTGTTTTTCTAATTCCTGTGTCTGGCTCAACTCTTCTTCAATGGCTTGAACAATATTGTCACGCTTTTCGTTAGCAGCAATATTCAAGACAAAAGCAATCCCGACTGATGTCACTAAAAGCGAGTTACCACCTTGTGAAAGGAAAGGGAAGGTAACCCCTGTGGATGGAATCAAACCTGAGATTCCTCCGATATTGACAAAAACCTGCATAAGCAGAAGGGATCCGACGCCAAGAGCCATCATAGAGTTAAATGGATTTCTAGCCTTAACCCCTACAATCATAATCCGAAGAATGAGGAAGAAAAGGAGAGCAAGGATTAAACCTGCACCAATAAGACCTAATTCTTCGATAACAATTGAAAAGACAAAGTCAGTTGTAGCTTCCGGTAGATAACCTGTTTTCTCAATTGAATTTCCAAGGCCAAGACCGAACCAACCCCCATTACTCATAGCATAATAAGAATGGGATAACTGAAGACCTGAACCGGTTAAATCCTTAAAAGGATTGAAATAGGCTGCAAAACGCTTGGCAACATAACCAAAGATTGGTACTTTGGACATGGTTTTTACCCCAACCAAAGCGATTAGTCCCAGAAATGCAGATGACAGACCAACAATACTAGCAAAAAGAGCTGTAAACCAGCGATACCCAACCCCTGAAATTGAGAACATAATAACCGTTGTTAATACAATAATGGCCGCATTCCCCAAGTCAGGTTGGATGGCAACTAAGCCAATCATAACCAATAAATAATACCGCCAGTCATTAAGTTGACTACGTTTTCTAGGGATCCATCTATTCTTAGTTAAGGCCTGATAATCATAGCGTTCTATCGCAGACTGTTTCTTTGAAAATGTGTGTGCTAAAAACCAAACTACAATAATCTTAAGGTACTCTGCTGGCTGGAATGACAAGGGACCAAGTACAATCCACCCATTAGCACCATTAATTTCTTTGGTAAAAAACTTAGCAACAACCAGAAGAAGAACTTCAAATAAAATAACGGTTCCTAAAACTTTATCTTTTCTGAGGAAATTCAATTTCAACCGATAGATGAAAAAGATAAAAAATAAGGACACTAGCCAAAAGACTCCTTGGTTGATGACGGATGCAAATGGGTTAGCACCAAAACTTACTAAACGAGCACTCGTCGTTGAATATACCACAATCAGACCGACTACGGATAAGATTAAATAAGGTATTAAGATGGTATAGTCCAAAAGATGCTTCTTTTCAATTTTCATATCTTAAAAAACTCATACTTTCTATTACGTCACTCTATAGTTTACAAAAAACACAAAGCTAACAGCTTATATTATAACACTTTGATACCTTAAACTAAAGCAAAAGCTTAATTAACCGTTTTCAAACATTAAATTTTTTTCAAATCACCTTATAATAAAGCCTTTTTGATGCAACTCTTACTAATACAGCTCTATAGTCTTCAATCAACACCGCACTCTTTTAACTCATATAAAAAAACGAGAACAAAGTCTCGTTTTCTTTACTCTTATTTAGTACCGACACTGATACGGTTAAGTGCTCTACGAAGAGCAACTTGAGCACGTTGAACTTCGTCAACACGATCAGATTTAGTTGCTTCTTCCAAGTCACGTTCGGCACGTTGCTTGGCACGTTCGGCACGAGAAACGTCAATGTCGCGTTCACGTTCAGCTGAATCGGCAACGATAGTAATGAGGTCATCTTTGACTTCAATAATACCACCATTTACGGCAATCCAGTCAACGTGGTTTTCATCATCCACACGACGAACCTTGAGTTCATCCACTTCAAGTGGTGCAATCAAGTTAATATGGCCTGGCAAAATACCAATTTGACCATCTTTAGTAACCGCATGGATAAAGTTGGCGTGGTGGTCGTATTTAAGACCATCTGGAGTTACCACTTGTACGGTCATTTGTGCCATATCTTCACCTCATTAGTAGCCCATTTCTTTAGCTTTGGCTACTACATCCTCAATTGGGCCTACGCTACGGAAGGCATCTTCAGGAAGATTGTCATACTTACCTTCAAGAATTTCTTTAAAGCTACGAACAGTTTCAGCAACTGGTACATAAGAACCTGGTTGACCTGTGAACTGTTCAGCAACGTTGAAGTTTTGTGACAAGAAGAATTGGATACGACGTGCACGTCCAACCAATGTCTTTTCTTCGTCTGACAATTCATCCATACCAAGGATAGCGATAATATCTTGCAATTCACGGTAACGTTGAAGCACACGTTGAACTTCAGTCGCAACAGCATAGTGTTCTTCACCAACAATTTCAGGTGAAAGGGCACGTGAACTTGATGCCAATGGGTCAACGGCTGGGTAGATACCCATTTGTGTCAACTTACGTTCAAGGTTAGTTGTTGAATCCAAGTGAGCAAATGCTGTAGCTGGCGCTGGGTCAGTATAGTCATCGGCTGGAACATAGATGGCTTGGATTGATGTAACAGAACCTTTTTTAGTTGATGTGATACGTTCTTGCAATTGACCCATTTCAGTAGCAAGTGTTGGTTGATAACCAACGGCTGATGGCATACGACCAAGAAGGGCAGAAACCTCAGAACCTGCTTGAGTGAAACGGAAGATGTTATCGATGAAGAGAAGCACGTCTTGACCTTCAACATCACGGAAGTATTCCGCAATTGTCAAACCAGTAAGGGCAACACGCATACGTGCTCCAGGTGGTTCATTCATTTGTCCAAAGACCATGGCTGTTTTCTCGATAACGCCTGATTCTTTCATTTCCCAGTAAAGGTCATTACCTTCACGTGTACGTTCACCAACACCTGTAAACACGGAAATACCACCGTGCTCTTGGGCGATGTTGTGAATCAACTCTTGAATAAGAACGGTTTTACCAACACCGGCACCACCGAAAAGTCCGACTTTACCACCTTTAAGGTAAGGGGCAAGTAAGTCGATAACTTTAATCCCTGTTTCAAGGATTTCAGTAGATGTTGACAATTCATCAAAGGTTGGTGCTTTCTTATGAATTGGTTCACGCTCTGCATCATCTGCAAAAGGTGCATCCAAGTCAATCGTATCACCAAGGACGTTAAAGACACGTCCAAGAGTATCCTTACCAACTGGAACACTGATTGGACGACCTGTGTCCAGAACTTCTAGTCCACGAGTCAATCCATCAGTAGATTCCATGGCAATGGTACGAACCACACCTTCTCCAAGTTCAAGAGCTACTTCGAGCACGATACGTTTAGACTTTTCTTCATCAGTGTAAACGACCAATGCATTGTTAATCTCAGGAAGCTTTTCACCAGCTGCAAACGCTACGTCTACAACAGGACCAACAACCTGAGCAATTTTGCCTGAGCTCATTGTTTTCTCCTTATGATAGTTTTCTGGATGACAATCATCCCTTTTTCTTGTATGTCAAATAAGACAAATCTTTAGCTATTCAAGTGCACTAGCACCACCAACAATTTCAGTGATTTCCTGAGTGATGGCAGCTTGACGCGCACGGTTGTATTGGATTGTCAAATCGTTAATCACATTCTTAGCATTATCAGTGGCAGTCTGCATTGCAGTCATACCAGCTGCATGCTCAGCTGTTTTGGCATCTACGATAGCACCGTAGATAAGACTCTCAGCATACTGCGGTAAGAGTTGATCCAAAATAGTATCACGATCTGGTTCCAACTCAAATTTGGTCAATACATGACCTTCAGATTCATTAGGATCCAAATCAGCAATAGGAAGCATTTGTTCCACACGAACTTCACTAGTCAAACTGTTGACGTGGTGGTTGTAACACACATAAAGTTCATCAAACAGTTCGTTTTGATACATTCCTACAGCTTTGGAAATGATTTTACCGACTTGATCAAAACTAGGTTGATCTTCAAGGCCTCGAAGTTCAAAAGCAACATTCATGTTACGGGCTTTGAAGAAATCAGACCCTGTTCCACCAATAGAAATGATAGCATATTCATCTTCAGAATCATGGTCACGCTTAATCATGTCCAAAACAGCTTTAAGAATTGTTGAATTGTAACCTCCAACCAATCCCTTATCTGAAGTAATGACAATGTAACCTGTCTTACGAACTGGACGTGCATCCAACATTGGATTTGACGAACCATTAATCAATTCTGAATGTAGAAGATCTGTTGTGATCTGTCTAATTTTTGAGGCATAGATTTGGAAATCTTTAGCAGCTTGCTCAGAACGTGTCAATTTTGAGGCAGAAACCATTTGCATGGCTCCTGTGATTTGACTCGTTTTCTTAGTTGAAGCAATTTTTGCTTGGATTTCTCTTAGAGAGCCTGCCATATGCTGTCCTCCCTATTTCTATTTGTATTCTGACTGATCTTTGAAAGCTTGGATAGCTTCATCAAGTACAGATTCCTCAGGAAGATCCTTAGTTTTACGGATAGTTTCAAAGACGTCTTCATGATGGCTATCAAAGTAGTCATAAAGTGCTTCTTCAAAATCCAAGATTTGATCAACCGGAACACTATCCAAGAAACCGTGTGTCAAAGCGTAAAGGATAACAACTTGTTTCTCAACTGGAAGTGGCTTATGAAGCGGTTGTTTCAAAACTTCGATTGTACGACGACCACGGTTCAATTTCGCTTGAGTCGCAGCATCCAAATCTGAACCAAATTGCGTAAAGGCTTCAAGTTCACGATATGAAGCCAAGTCAAGACGAAGCGTACCTGCAACCTTCTTCATCGCTTTGATTTGCGCTGATCCACCTACACGTGATACAGAAGAACCTGCATCAATGGCTGGACGAATACCTGAATTAAACAAGTTTTCTTGCAAGAAGATTTGTCCATCTGTGATAGAAATAACGTTTGTTGCGATATAAGCTGAGATATCTCCGGCTTGCGTTTGGATAATTGGCAAGGCAGTGATTGAACCACCACCAAGATCATCTGAAACCTTAGCTGAACGTTCCAAAAGACGTGAGTGGAGATAGAAGACATCCCCTGGATAAGCTTCACGACCTGGTGGACGACGGAGAAGCAATGAAAGTTCACGATAAGCCACGGCTTGTTTAGATAAATCATCATAAACAATCAAGACGTGTTTGCCATTATACATAAACTCTTCGGCCATTGCTACACCAGCGTAAGGCGCAATGTAAAGCAATGGTGATGGTTGTGATGCAGAGGCAGTCACAACGATTGTGTAATCAAGAGCACCATGTTTACGAAGCGTTTCTACTTGTGTACGGACAGTTGATTCTTTTTGACCAATAGCCACGTAGATACAGATCATATCTTGACCTTTTTGGTTCAAGATTGCATCAATGGCTACTGACGTTTTACCAGTTTGACGGTCCCCGATAACCAATTCACGTTGACCACGTCCAATTGGAACCAAGGCATCGATGGCCTTAAGACCAGTTTGCAATGGTTCAGAAACTGATTTACGTTGCATAACACCTGGAGCAGGTGTTTCAACTGGACGGAAACCTGTTGTTTCGATGTCACCAAGACCATCAACTGGTTGCCCAAGTGGGTTTACTACACGACCAATAAGGGCTTCACCAACTGGAACTTCCATGATTTTTCCAGTACGTTTAACAATATCACCTTCACGAATTGCAACGAAATCCCCCAAGATAATGATACCAACATCATTAGTTTCAAGGTTTTGGGCCATACCATAGGCACCATTTTCAAATTCGAGCAACTCACCACTCATGGCATTATCAAGACCACGAGCACGTGCGATACCGTCACCGATATAGGTGACGACACCAGTTTCAGTGACGTCAAAGTTTGGCTGGAAGTTTTCAATTTGCTTTTTAATTAAAGCGCTAATTTCTTGTGCGTTAATTGCCAAAAGTCACACCACTTTCTATTTCAAATTCGTTTTAAAGGCTTGCAATTGACTACGAATTGACGTGTCAACAACCTTATTTTTTGCTTTGATGACGAATCCTCCAATGAGGTTCTCATCAATTTTTTCTACTAAACGACGTGTCTTAATCTCAAATTTTTGTGAAACAATCGCCAAAAGTCGTGCTTTTTGGTCTTCAGACAAGGGACTTGCTGAGGTCACAGTGACATCGTAAGTGTTGTCTTCTTGATCAAAGAGCTTAAGGACCAACTTCAACACATCATAGAGAATGTTAGCTCGGTCATTAAGTAAGATTACCTCAAGAAAGTTGTTCATATATACTGAACAAGACTCTTGAAACAAACTCAAACTTTCTTTCTTAGCCTCGCTTGTCACATTTTCCTGTGACAAGAAGGTTTTTAGTTTTGTTTCAGCAAAAACGGTTAGGATTTGCCTTACTTCTTCTTGGATTGTTGACACGGCGTCTTGTTCAAAAGCGACTTCTACCAGACTTCTGGCATACTGCTCAACAAGAGCTTGTGTTTTCTTATCCATTAAGCATCTCCTAATTGATCAAGATAGCTATCAATCAAGTCAGATTGCGCTTTGGCATCAAGGTTTTGTTTCATAACTTTTTCTGCCAAGAGGACAGTCAAGTCTGCTACTTCACCTTTAACACCAGCAAGTGCTTCCACACGACTTTGAGCAATGTCTTGATTAGCTTTATCTTTTAAGCGTTTAGCTTCATCATGTGCTTCTGCAATGATTTTTGATTCTTGAGTTTTACCAGTTTCCTTGGCTCCGTCAATAATTTGAGCTGCTTCTGTGCGAGCACCAGCTAACTCATCTTGACGTTTTTGTGCCAAGCTTTCTGCTTCTTGACGAGCATTTTCAGCACTATCAATATCTGTGGCAATTTTCTTTTCACGAGCAGCAAAGATTCCTGTAATTTGATCCCATGCGAATTTACGAATGAGGTAATACAAGAGAAAAACAGAGCCGAGCGTAATAATGATATTACCAAGTGTCGTACTATTAATCAGTAATGACATTTAATTTCTCCCTTTCTTAATTATTCTTCGTTGACTTTATCACCAATGTAGTTTGAACTTAGGATAATAAAGACATAGGCTTGAATGAAACCGATAAAGGTTGAAAAGGCAACCCAGACAAGGTTCAAAGCAAAGGATACAGGTGCTGCAAATACAGACCATGTCACCAATTGAAGAATCAAGCCAGTTAGTACCTCACCAGAATAAATGTTACCAAACAAACGCAAAGCCAATGACGCAAGGTTGGTTAATTGTTCCAAAATGTTCATTGGGAGCATTGCTGGATATGGTGAAAGGTAGCCTTTGAGATAGCCTTTAAACCCTTTTTTACGAATCCCCTCAATATGACTAATGAGGGTAACAATCAAAGAAAGAGTGATAGTAACACCGAAATTCGATGTTGGAGAAGACCAAAAATTGTAATGCTCACTTTTAACAGATACAAGCAGACCTATGTTGTTTGCTGTAAACACAAAGGTGAAAATTACAAACAAGAGCAAACTATAATTCTTCGTGAACTTTCCAAGATTTTGAGAAATGGTACTGTTCACAAATTCATAGATAAACTCAAGTACATTTTGTTTTCCCTTTGGTTTAATAGACATCTTACGACTTGCCCAAAAAACCACTCCAAAAACGATAATTACTGTCAAGAGAGACATGGCAAGGACAGTCAAGTCAAAATCAATCCCAAATACTGAGACGGTTGGATTACTTGTAGTTTCCAATGCTCATCCCTCCTTCATCTTTTAATTTGTCTATTTGACAATGTAGCTAAGGGCAAACAGTACGAAGAAAGTACCTTCGATAAAGGCAACACCAGTAAACATCAATGTTTGAAGTTTGCTAAACATCTCAGGTTGGCGAGCTGCAGCTTTAGCGATATTGGCAACGAGGATACCCTCACCGATAGATACACCCATAACGGCCAAACCGAGGCCTAAGATAGTTAAACTCATAGTAGAATTCTCCTTTTAAATTTTTTTACCCTGTTATTTTAGTCCTATTTTCTGCGAAAGTCAACGAATTACTGGTTTTTTAGATGTTTTCACTGACTTTGCCTAACGTTTTCATTTTAACTATGTAAGTGTTTGCCTTTTTAATGAAACTTCATCTGTTATTTCAAAAAAAGCCTAACCACAGAGGGCTAGACTTCTTGGGAGATTTATGAAGAAAGAAAGTTTCACTGTCTGACTAAAGTCAAAGACTGTGAGTGCTACCGAACCAAGTTCAGCAATACTTATTAGGATGACTATAGTATAACTTGAGTTGCTTAAAGAAAGCTGAAGGGGTGTCTGGATAGCTCAACTGATAAATCTGACGCACATAATTATAAAACTCATTGGCATACACCACTCTGAACTCATTAGTCTGTTCAAATTTCAATTCAATTCCCCAAACACCCAAGAACAAAGCTGTAATGTTATAGTTCTCAGAACGGTTCGAACTTACAGAATTTGTCATGTAATCGCCTTTTTCTAAAAGATTATTGTAATTTATTCAAACTTGGAAAACTATTTCTAAGCTCTAATAATCTATTATAAATTCTATCTATTTTATTATTTTTAGTAAAATAAAGATTCAACAATAGATAATCTAACTTCCTATATGCGTAGTCAAATTTCATTTTACTATAGAATGATTTCACCTCCTCATTATTTAAATATTCTTGAGAGATAACTATTTTATAATAGTTATCTCGTTCAAAGACTTTTTTTATATTTTCCCCATCAGGGTGCACTATACCAATAATCTTTTTTGTATCAAATTCTTTTTTTGCTTGATTGCAATTTCGACAAGCAAATATAAGATTTTCGATGTGATCTACAGATTTTCCATTTGGAGATGTTTTCTGTAATTCATTAATAAAATGATCTAACTCATATTGAGGAGCTGAATTTATAGAGACTGGGACACCGCAGTAGCCACATTTTTGATGATAAATTTCTTGAAAAGTCTCATAATAATTGGAACATTTATTTTTGATTTTATCGTAATGTTTCCCCCGATTGTCATCTTTTATTGTTCGTTTATCGATTTTTTTTGCTAATAGATTTTTTTCTTGAATAATTTTTTTAACGTTAGCTTCTTCTTCTCCCACAAATCGGTAATCACTCATCCCTATCCTCCAAAACTTCTTGCTTTATAATATCTATTAGCTCATCGATTTTTTCGTCTGTCAGTTCTCTATACGATGTTATTTTATTAAGTAAATTTTGTGTTTTTTCAACAATCAATGATCCCTCATAAGCACCTTTGTTTAATTCTAACTCCTTTCCAATTCTTCTCATCTCTACTATTTCTTTTATTGCTTCTTCCATCGCAGGTTTTAAGGATTTATTATAAAAATCATTAGCATTTTCTTGAGAAGCCTTACCTTTAGAAGTAGCAAATTTATTTAAAACCCCATAATTTTCTAAATCCTTATTTTGAGTTATTACAATTACTTTTATAAAAGGATTTAAAATTCTTAAAACTAATTTAAATTCTTGACCAGTAAATTTTGAACCCGATTCTGCATATTCATTCTCAAATAACTTAGAATCAATCACAATGATATCAGATTCTAAAACTCTGTTGTCAGTCAATAATGATTCATAGTCTCTACTACTACTATCAAATTCTATTTCATTATAAGCGATTATGGTGTCATCTTTTCTAAAATCATATAGATATTCAACTAGTAACGGATCTAGTTTATCATCCACATATATTAATTTAATCTTATGTTTCATATCATACCCTCACTAGTAATTTTTATATGTCCATTTCCGCTTTTAAATTAAACCCTTTTGTTTCTCCATCAATACTAATATTGCCATTAAGCTTATAGACTGTGTTATTTACCATCCACATCCCTAAACCATGCCCATCTTCTCTAGTGCCTTCGTGAACATTTAATATTTTTGATGGATTATTTTTATATTTTTTATCAAGCCCTTCACCATTGTCAGAGTATTCAAGTAGTAATTTTCCTTTATTGTAATCAAAATCAACCGATATTTCTAACTCTTTTCTACATTCATTCACCTGCACACTATTAAGAATTAAGTTATCGAGTATAATCATTAAATAATCGTACGATATTATTATGATATCTTCACCGGTAAAATTAGTTTTAAAGTGAACCCAATTATACTGAGTTTTCCATTTTTCGACTATCTCCTCTACAAGAACTTCTAAGCTATATTCTCGTGGCTCAAATCTTTCTTTTTTATTCTCGTCTATAATAGTGTCAGAGAGATCCAAAACTTTTTCTAAGTCTTTTTTTAGATTTTTCAATAACGACGGAATATTCCTACTACTTGGAACTTCAGACTTAAGCTCTTCCCAATTATATTTTCTTCTTAAGATATCTTCAATTTTTTGAGGATTTACAGCAATTGTGTTTCTATTATTGTGTAATTCATGACTTAATGAACTTATTTTTAGTTGAACAGTAGCAAGAACATTTAACAACTGTGCCTCATAGCGATAATTTTCTTCAACTTCTAACTTTTCATACATAATATCATCAAATTTATTTTTATACTCTAAAAGTCTATTTCTCACTTCAACTAAATCTTGAATAGTTAATTCTTCGATAGACCTACTGTGATCAATAAAACTATCAATTTTATTTTCGATATCAACTTCTTTTATGACTGATGTTGAATCCTCTTTATCTTTTATTTTTTTGATATCTCTAATTATAGACTGTCTATAAGCTTCAAATTCCTCTAAAGCACTAACAACGATTTTCTTTAAAATTTTAAAATGAATATTTTGAACAATTCCCTGCCTATTTGAAATATCTTCAATACAGGCATTTTCTTCCTTATCAATTATAATGTAGCCAGATAATTGATTTCGACGAACTCTCCAAGAACCTGTTGGATGTGAAGCCGCAGCTGGTGAAGAAGATGAACGTTTTCCAAGTTCTAACCAGTCTGTTCTACCTTCAAAAGAATCTATACTAAAAGCATTTCTATATAAAATTACTCCCCCCTTAAATCTGTTTGATAAAGTATCATGTTTATATTCATATTTTTCTTTATCCACTTGAGTAACATTATTCAAACTAAAATATAATTCACCTTTGAACGAACCCACTTCTTTTAATAATTCTGCAATCATTTCGTCTGTTATATCTTTTTTATCAACGTCTTCTTCTTCAATTATTAATTTGGAAATTTCTTTTTTTAACTCATCAACCATATTTTGTTCAAAATGATACTCTTTTATATTTTTATTTGTCATTTTCCAGACAGAATCATTGAACTCGTCTAAAAGCACTTGACCATACAGTTTCTTATTTTTAGAATCATAATTTATTGTAATAGATTCAAGATAATTTTCCCCAATTTTGGGATTTGTCCAAATTAACTCAGTTTCCTCCTCTAAACTTTCTCCATTTTCTACTAAAAATATTATAGAAATTTTCATTTTACTATCTCTATAAGTCTTACTTATATAGTTTTTTAACGGTTTAATACTTTTTGATGACCATTTATCTCTTAATTCATTTATTTGAATTTTAGTTCCTTGACTAGCTATATTATAATCAATATCAATCTCTGAACTATTCCAATTGGTTTGCCAATGATAACCAACATCATTTTTCTTTTTAGTGAACATATCAACTGACTCACCTAATCTAGCTAAAGCAAATCTTCCAATCCCTTTTGATCCAGCAAAAATCCGTCCGGTATCAGAATCTTTATAATCTCTGGTACTTTTACCAACATGCATCCAGGCTTGCCTAATGTCATTTTCATTCATTCCAGAACCATCATCTATTATTTCAAGCATTAAGCGCCCAGTATTCTCAGATTTTTTAAAAATCAAGTTTAACTTATTAGATCCAGCATCATAAGCATTTTTTATTAATTCTAAAATAGCAGATTCTTTTGTTGAGAAATTATTTCTACCTAAAACCTCTGCAATAATATTATCTTCAACAATATAGTTAAGTTTATCACCCATTTTTTACTCCTCATCAAATAACTTTTTTGGGATTCTAATTTTTTTTAGATCGTTAGTGCTTATATTTTTGTATCCTGATGAATAATTCTTAGATATTCTTTTTAAATAATCAACTACAAGTTTTGAATTTAAATATTTTAGAATTTCATTGTAAGTTGACTCGCTCAAATCTTTTAAAAATACAATTGAAATCCCAGCCAATACAAAGCCAAAATTAATTTGTTTAAATGGAACATCTTCTAAATTAGCAACCTTCGGTATTATAATTTTTTGAGAATAATAATTCAGCATTCCCTGAGTCCGACCAAAATAAATACCATACTTTTCTTGAAAAGAATCATTTAATTCATTTCTTAAATAGTCATAAGTACATGGATAACTTTTACTAATTGTAATTATTTTCTGATTTCTGTCATCATAGGGAAAAATTATATAATATTTTCTATTAAGATTAGAAACCCGTACTCCCTTTTTTAAAATAGCTTTCTCAATAAGATACTGTCTAGATTTTTTTTCTATAACATACTGATCTTCCAAATCATCAACAATCTCTTCTTCAGCAATAATAAATACACTATCTTGTAAGGTGGCTAAGCCATTTTTTATATCTGCTATTTCTCCCAATAAGACGGAGTCTCCTCCTTCATATATAAATTTTTCATCATATAAATAATAAATTTCTTTGTTAAGCAGTTCATCATATGAATAACTCTTTAACTTAGTTTTATTTGAACTTACAATCTCTAAATTAGCATTTTCATTAGAAATAACCGTGATTGCTGTATATGTTGTTGCATCTTCAAAATTCAATAAATCACCATAATCAATTATTTTTTCAATGTATTTATTAGAGATTAATGTCTGAAGTAGTGTTTCAGCACCTCTAGCTCTCAAATAATTATTTGGAGTAATATAACTTATTTTTCCTTTTTTATTCCAGAGAGATAGTCCTAACTCAAAGAAATAATAATAGATATCAAAGTTAAATCGATTACAGAATTCGCTATGTTTCTTGAGTTTATCAACCATATATTTGTCCATATTTTTTCTTGAAATATATGGGGGATTACTAATAACATAATCGTATTTTTTTTGTTTATCAAATTTTTGATAATAATCTAACGCATCAAAAACATAAACATTCCAATTTACTGATAAATCATTGTAATATTTACTAACCAATCTATCGAGTCTTGAAATACATAGTTTAATAGCGTCTTCTCTAATATCAAACGCAGAAAAGTTACTTTCCAAATCCTTTTTTATTTTTTCTCGGCATTTATTTTGATTCTTTTTGAGAAACTCTTCAACAATTAAACAAAAAATATGTCCCTCTCCAACAGCAGGCTCAATTATTGTGAACTCTTTTGTATAGTCAATATCTAAATAATCAATCATATTTTTTGCTAATAATTTATTAGTGTAGTAGATGCCGTTTTTCTTTAAAAAATTTTGTTTCTCCATCACCTTATATCTCTGTTCATAATTATTATGTCTATTATACCAAAAAAAAAACACGGCATTCCACCGTGTTTCTTTGTTTATTTCACCAATTTCTTCATTTCTTCAATACGTACGACTGTTGCATCATATTTAGCTTGGTAGTCGGCTTGTTTGTCGCGTTCTTTTTGGACGACTTCTGGTTTGGCATTGGCTACAAAGCGCTCGTTAGAGAGTTTTTTACCAACCATGTCGAGTTCTTTTTGCCATTTGGCTAATTCTTTTTCAAGACGGGCCAATTCTTCTTCGACATTAAGAAGGTCAGCGAGTGGCAAGTAGATTTCTGCGCCTGTGATGATGCTTGACATAACCAAGTCAGGTACTTCGACATCTGCTGCAATTTCCAAGTGTTCTGGGTTTGTGAAGCGTTTGATGTAGTTGACGTTATCATTGAAGAAGGCATCGAGCTTGCTGTCACTAGTTTTAATCAAGATAGTGATTGGCTTGCTTGGCGCTACGTTAACTTCTGCACGTGAGTTACGGACTGAACGAATCACGTCTTTAAGAGCTTCAACGCCAGCTGCCGCTTCTTCGTTTTCAAATTCTGGACGAACCACTGGGTATTCAGCCGTCACGATAGTTCCTTCAGAGATTTGACCGTAGATTTCTTCGGTCACGAATGGCATGATTGGGTGAAGGAGACGCAAGATTTGGTCCAAGGTATAAAGAAGGACAGAACGAGTGATAACCTTTTCGTCTTCGTTATCGCTGTAAAGCACTTCCTTAGTCAACTCAACATACCAGTCCGCAAACTCGTCCCAGATGAAGTTATAGAGGATGTGACCAGCCACACCAAACTCAAACTTATCAAAGTTTTCAGTGACTTTACCGATTGTTTCGTTGAGGTTATGGAGAATCCAACGGTCTGTGACGTTTCCTGCTTGACCAGCAGCGACTTTAGCCACATTTTCACGTGCCGCATCAAGGGTCAATCCTTCATTATTCATGAGGATGTAACGAGAGATGTTCCAAATCTTGTTAATGAAATTCCATGAAGCATCCATTTTCTCGTAAGAGAAGCGCACGTCTTGCCCTGGTGCAGAACCGTTTGAAAGGAACCAACGAAGGGCATCGGCACCATATTTCTCGATAACATCCATTGGGTCAATCCCGTTACCGAGAGATTTAGACATCTTGCGTCCTTGCTCATCACGAATCAAACCGTGGATCAAGACATTCTTAAATGGTTGGCGTCCTGTAAATTCCAATGATTGGAAGATCATACGAGATACCCAGAAGAAGATGATATCGTAACCTGTTACCAAGGTTGAAGTTGGAAAGTAACGTTTGAAGTCTTCTGCTTCCACATCAGGCCAACCCATAGTTGAAAATGGCCAAAGGGCAGAACTAAACCAAGTATCCAAGACATCTTCGTCTTGTTTCCATCCGTCGCCTTCTGGTGCTTCTTCGCCAACGTACATTTCACCCTCAGCATTGTACCAAGCGGGGATTTGGTGACCCCACCAGAGCTGGCGAGAAATTACCCAGTCGTGGACATTTTCCATCCATTGGAGGAAGGTATCGTTGAAACGAGGTGGGTAGAAATCAACCTTATCGTCTGTGTCTTGGTTTGCGATGGCATTTTTGGCCAATTGATCCATCTTAACGAACCATTGAGTAGACAAACGTGGTTCAACAGGCACACCTGTACGCTCTGAGTGACCAACCGAGTGAGTCATCTTTTCGATTTCAACAAGGGCACCGATTTCTTCCAATTTCTTAACAACGGCCTTACGTGCTTCAAAGCGGTCCATACCGTTGAATTCGCCAGCCAATTCATTCATGGTACCATCATCGTTCATAACGTTGACTTGCGGAAGATTATGACGTTGACCAACCAAGAAGTCGTTAGGGTCATGAGCAGGAGTGATTTTAACCACACCAGTACCAAATTCAGGGTCAGCGTGTTCATCGCCAACGATTGGGATTGGTTTATTTAAGATTGGCAAGATAACATTTTTACCAATCAAGTCTTTATAACGGTCGTCATTTGGGTTAACGGCTACGGCAGTATCCCCAAACATGGTTTCAGGACGAGTTGTTGCCACCTCAAGGGCACGTGAACCGTCTTCTAACATGTAGTTCATGTGGTAGAAGGCGCCTTCCACATCCTTGTGAATGACTTCGATATCAGAGAGGGCTGTACGGGCTTTCGGATCCCAGTTGATGATAAATTCACCACGGTAGATCCAACCTTTTTTGTAAAGCTCTACAAAGACCTTACGAACGGCTTTTGAGAGACCTTCATCAAGGGTGAAGCGCTCACGAGAGTAATCCACCGAAATCCCCATCTTGCCCCATTGTTGCTTGATGGTTGAAGCATACTCGTCTTTCCATTCCCAGACTTTATCAAGGAATTTTTCACGGCCGAGGTCATAACGAGAAATACCACTTTCAGCCAAACGAGCTTCAACCTTGGCTTGGGTGGCAATACCCGCATGGTCCATTCCTGGAAGCCAAAGCGTATCGAAACCTTGCATCCGTTTTTGACGGATGATGATATCTTGCAAGGTTGTATCCCAGGCGTGACCAAGGTGAAGTTTACCAGTTACGTTTGGTGGTGGAATGACGATAGAATAAGGCTTGGCCTTTTTATCGCCTGAAGGCTTGAAAACATCTTCCTCAAGCCATTTTTGGTAACGACCAGCCTCAACCTCGGCTGGATTGTATTTAGGTGAAAGTTCTTTAGACATTATTTTTCCTCCTTTTGTGAATGTTTTTTCTATATTTATGATTATTTAAAACATTGGGTGTGATATTTCTAAATTCGTAATATCTATTATATTTATCTAGATAGAAATATTTTAACAACCAAATTATTACCCCACCAACAACTAATGATAGCATGAAGCAAAAGAGAATAATTAAAGTTGATGCAAGAAATTCGGCCATCCAATCAGCTGATGGATTTATAAATTTAGCTAATTCCAATTTTATACTCAAACCCGAAATAATTTCAATTAACTTTGGAATAATACTCAGCATTAATAAAGTAAGAAAGCCATATAGTTGAATTCGATAGAGATGTCTATCCATTTTCTCAGTTCTTATTGGTTTTTTCTTATATCTTTTTGTATCAAACTGAGAATCTATTTTCCCTATTAGGCTAGGAATTAATATTGGTAAAAACCAGGTTAAAGCACTTATTAATTCATTTTCAACTTGATTAAATGTCGCTAGCACCAATATACAAATTGTTCCAGTTAACCAAGAAGCTACCACTTCTTTTATATCTTTTGCTCCATATTTAATTTGATTATAAAACACCCTCCAACATATTAAATAAGATACTATAAAGAAAAAGAATATGAAGATATCCAATATCAAATTTGGTTTAAATCTAAGTACTCTGGAAATAAAATAATAAAGATAGATAAAAAGCCAAAGAAACGAAGCAATAAACATTGTAGCATGTACATTCCATAGTGTTTTTCCTTTAGGAATATATATTTTATTTACATTCTTAAATATTTTAATCGACACTATAGTTTTTATGAAGGAATATATAAACGGAAGTATTATAATTAATAAAATACTTATCCAATTACTCATCTGAGCTCCACTTATTTTATGACGTTTCATAAAGTAGCTTAAAATTGATTCAACTTGATCTAAATGATATAAAATAAATATTAATATCCCACAAAAGATTGTATCCCACATATTCATGAAAGCTAAAACTTCAGTGCTTTCTGTAAGAAACTCCTTAATTTTTTTAAGCCAAGTTGTAAAATGAAATATACATATCAGTGTCAATGCAAATTGAAAAAGAATTAAAAACTTGAGTTTAGTGAACAAGAACATAATTAAAGATACAATGGAAATAATCCAATATGCAAAAAAAACTATCTTTAACAAGTTATTTTTAGAGAGATATTTAAAATAAAAACCTATCAAGAATAAAAAAATGCTTATCTCTAGAATTAAAAGTACAGTATCCTTACTAATTAGCAAACTTAGTAAAGCGGCAGGAATTACTATTCCTAAAATAGAAACAAAAAACAGTATTGGAAAATAAGCAAGGGTATTCATAAGTATTTTCCAAATTATAACCAAAAAAATCCGCAATCTAACTTTTGCCTTTTCATAAAACATTATCAAATATCCCCCAAGTTTAGTAACTATTTTTCACCTCCCACTCACTCTTCAGCAAGCCATATATCAAATCATCACAGCGATTGCCTTGGGCATCTTTGCGGTCTCGGATACGAGCTTCAAGAGTAAAGCCAAGTTTTTCCGCAACTCGTTGACTTTGGACATTGTAGCCAAAGCAAGTCAGCTCAATCTTGTGAAGATCCAGTTCTTTGAAAGCTAGGTCAATCAAAGCACGCGCTGCTTCTGGCACATAACCTCGCCCCCAATAATCTGGGTGCAAGGTATAGCCAATCTCAAGCACATCATCTTCGTGTCGATGGTTGAAATCAACAGAACCGATAATCTTATCAGTCCCTTTGACCACAATCCCATAGCCTGCTGGAAGATTTTCTTTTTGATTGCGCTCGGGAAGGATATGTTCTAGGTAATAGATTTCATCTTCCAAGGTCTTGACGGGTGGAAAACCAGCTGGGTAGGAGACTTCTGGACGACTGGCAAAGTCAAAGATTGCCTCTGCATCCGCCAATGTACGATTACGTAAGATCAGTCGCTCCGTTTCGATTCGTTCTGGTAATTCAGCTCTTGTCATCCTTCCTCCTTGCTTTCTTGATAAAGCTTCCCATGGGGTCGACACGATTATCTAGATAGCGATAGACACGTTTATGACCATCTCCCATAAAGTAAGTCGGTGCAAAAGAATCATTACGGAAATGTCCCTTGTCATCTAGCAAACCAGGATCAGCAAGGCGGTCTAGAATCTTAGCAAAGATATGGCAGATACCATCTTCCTCAATAATTCTGTCAATCTTACAATCCAGAACGACTGGACAAGCATCCAGCATAGGTGCTTGTGTCAAATCAGAAGGTTGAAAATCTATGCCGAGTTTAGCAATCTTCTCACGATGACTAATAAAACCAGCCTGCTCCATCTCCAGCATAAAACTTTCATCAGGAATATTCACTGTGAACTTCTGATAATGCTTAATCTGGTCTGCCGCATTTTCCTCGCTACCAACCCCGATGATGAGCCAATCTCCTAGACTATAGGAAGAACTACAAGTCGTCACATTATAGCCATGTGTCTGGTCCTGGTAACCCAAGATAAAAATTGGAAAACCATAGTACAATTTACTGGTCTCAAAAGATTGCTTCATGTCACCCTCCTTTAAATAGGAACGTAGACCTCGCTTGCGCTCCGTCTGCATCGATATCTCTAAATTCTCCTGTGACCTTCGGTCTTGGTTCTTTAAAAGGTATAGAAAATCCCTGCCATAACTATGACAGGGACGAATGTGTATCCGCGGTACCACCCAATTTTGAGTGGCAACCACTCACAGCTTTCTTGATTCAATTTGACCATCAGCAACCAGCTTTGACATTTGTGCGGATTTCTCAGTACCACCGCTTCCTGTGACAAATGGGCTTCAAAGCACCTCTGAATGGTCTTATTTTATCACAATTTTAAGACCAAGACAAATGAAATTGTGATGGAAATCTTATTGATTTTTGAATTTGAAAGTATGTCCTCTGTCTTACTTTTCCTCACAATTTTCAATGGCTACTATTACCTTTCATGACAAGTTCTAACTTTGCTTGGCTTTCCAAATATCTCTTACGGTAAGTTATTGCCATCGTTTTATACTCTTCGGAGGTCATTTTATAAAAATCAGCTTCTTCTTTGTAAGATTCTACAAACTTTTTGTAACAATCGATATCTTTCATCGGATTCTTAATAATCTTATCTATCAACATATAAATCCCTAAAAATACACCACCAAGAATCACCCCAAGAAAATAGGGCGCCACAAGAAATGATTTAATTAACTCCATGAAGTTCACCATCACTTTCCTTCAAAATCCTTCTGAAAATGTTCTTTATGAACTTTTAATTCAAGCCCACAAACATCTTTGAGCTTTTTCCCAGCTGCAACTCGTCTTTGATGTGCTCTTATTAAAACATGTTCGGACTGTGTATGACTAATAAAATAACACAATAGCAGGTAAGTAACTATAACCCCTAACATCATAGTAATTATCCTAACCACCAAGAAAATCATCTCTCTACTCCTCTCTTAAGGAACTTGCTGAAACCATTGTAACAAAACATCGGCTAAAATCGAGACCTTTTTCACAAGGAATGGCTCCTTTATAATAAATAAAGGTTTTGACTTTATTTTAAGTACAAGAACGATGGTATTTTAGTTATTTTAAGACAGATAATCTACATTCTAGATAACTTTATTTTCCATAAGAAAAATCCCTGTCTTTCGACAAGGATTTCATCTTATTTTTCTTCCTTAGCTCTTTCTTCTTCAAGCCATTTTTCATAGCTTTCGAGTAGATTAATAGCCATTTGAGTGGCTAAGGCTAGTGAGAAGGCTTCGGTGCCTTCGGTCGTTTCATCTTGAACTTCCAGTTTACTTTCTTCGTAAATGGCTTTGAGAGCCTTGTTGCTAAGCGTGTCTTTAAATGCTTGAAATTCTTTCATGGTCAAAGCCTCCTTGATTCTGGGTAAATTTCGAAAATGCTGTTACCGTTTTCACCTTAAGTTTACACCATTTCAGAGAAAATGCAAAGACTTCTGCTAACAACTACGGAAGGTTTTCAGACAACTAAAAAGCTATTGGGCTGGGGTTGCAGCGCTTCCTGAGATGTACTCTGTTGTGTAGGCGACGATAGCTCCTGACTCGGCATTAACTGCGTATTTATAACGTAGACCACTAGCTGCGTAATCAAAACTGATATTATAAACCTTACCGTCTCCTTCAGTCTTCAAATCTGTCGTCAAGTTCGTAACAGAACCAGCAGCTAAGCCGGCATGATTAAGGGCTGTAGTTTGAGCAGCATCTTTAGATACCGGTGGGGTATCTTTGTCTTCGCTAGGCTGTGTCTTGTCTTTATCGTCATCACTCTTTTGAGCATCATCTTCATCATTAGATGTTGGATGGTCGCTCTTCTGATTCAAAATAGACCCAGATTGACCATCAATGGTGTAAACAAAGTGGTTGTCTGGTGTTGTGAAACTAACCTTATAACTGCCACGCAAGCCTGTACGTGTTTTTGAGACTGTCGACTGAGAAATCTCAGAAGCTTTAACACCTGCATTTTTGTAGGCAACATCTGCTGCATCTTGTTCTGACAAGCGGTAACCTGAACCGTTATAGATAAACAGGGCTGCAGCGATGACAACTGGGATAGCAAGTAGGAACACATAGCCCACAAGCTTTTTCATTTTTCGCATAAAATTCTCCGCTATTTTAATCTAATACTACTATTATATCTTAAAGTTCTAAAATTGTCAGATAAACTTGGTCTTTTTTTCATAACAAACTCATAAAAAAGTCATAAGAAGTTCCTGACAGACATCAGGAACTTCTACGAATAGTTACTAATTGACCGGCCACAAAGACCAAGATAGCTATCCAGATAAAGATAAACCCCTTCAATTCTCCCACAGTAACAGTCTCACCAAAAATGAGAATAGCCACAAGCAGTTGAATGGTAGGATTAAGGTACTGGATAAAGCCGATAAGATTAAGCGGTGCCCTTTTAACTGCCTCAGAGAAGCAGAGGAGGGGAACAGCTGTCACCACACCTGAGATGGCTAGGAGAAACATTTCCATGCTTGAATATGAGGAAAATGACTCTGGTGAAAAGAAGGCCAAATAGACTGCTACAAAGGGAAGAAGAAAACCGCTTTCCACTAGCATAGCCACATCACTAGACAACTTGACCCCCTTCTTGATCAAGCCATAAAAACCAAAACTCAGGGCTAAGCCTAAAGAAACCATGGGAAGTTTTCCTGTATTAAGAACAAGAACCAATACTCCTATAAAAGCTAAAACTACTGCTGCCCACATGGTTCTGCTCAGAGATTCTCGAAGAAAAATGAGAGCAAACAGGATAGAAATAATAGGCATAATATAATAACCTAAACTAGCTTGTGTCGCTTGCCCATGACCCACAGCATAGATATAAATCAACCAGTTGGCTGCTATGAGAAAGCTGGCAAGCAGCATACGAAGCAAGGCCTTCTTATCCAGCCAAAGTCCTACAAGTTCGACTTTAAAACGTGTATTTTGTTTAGCTATTAGCGCATAACCCAGCATGGTCACTACAGTAAAGACAATCCGCCATGAGAAGGTGTTATAGGCTGAAACACCTGCTAAAAGTTTCCAAAAAAGGGATAAAAATCCCCATTGAATATAGGTTGCTAGTCCAAAGAGCAACCCTTGATTCTTTCTAGTCAACGACAACACCTGCTTTATCCACAGATAGGATGAAGGTTTCACCGTCTAATCCAAGACCATCGATAGCTGCTTTGAAGGCTGCAGACTTGTCCTTGGGTGTCAGAGTCATTACTGTTGGACCAGCACCTGATAGATAGGTTGCATAGGCACCGTATTGGCCTGACAATTCCTTAATGGTCGCAAATTCCTTGACCAATTTTTGGCGGTAGCGTTCGTGGAACATGTCTCCTTGAATGGCACGTCCCGCTTTAATCAAATCCCCTGCAAAGAGCGCAGCAATAGCAACATTGGCAATGGATGATGCAGCTACAGCTTCTTTGTAAGACAAGTCACTTGGAAGCACCCCACGTGAAGCAGAGGTCTTGAGTTCATAGCTCGGAATAAAGGCCACAAAGGCACACTCTGGAAAATCTGCCACGATGCTATTAACATGTTCATCCACATAAGAGGCTACAACAAGATTTCCAAAGATAGCTGGGGCAACATTGTCTGGGTGGCCTTCAATCTTGGTTGCAATATCAAGTTTATCATCGTCCGAGAGCTTCAGATCTGCCAACTGATTGGCTAACTCAATCCCTGCGACAATAACAGAGCTTGAAGAACCAAGCCCACGCGCCAAGGGAATATCTGATGTCATCACCAATTTATGGGGATGCAAATCAGACTTAACTTGCAAGGCTGTTGAAATAAGGAGGTTGTTTTCATCTGACGGAATATCTCCCAAATCATGTTCAATATGCCACGCGTCAGAAGGTTCAAGCACTTCGATTGTCAAATATTTAGAAACGGCAACACCCACAGAGTCAAAGCCTGGACCAATATTGGCAGATGTTGCTGGAACAGTAATTTTCATAATAATACACCAAAAGGAGGAAAGCCATCAGCGACTTTTCTCCTTGATACCTTTCTTATACGCACCAATACGGGCTTATCAATTAGTTAGACAAAACTTTCAATGTATTAACAACAGTGAAGTCTTCTGCTGCTTCAAGTTTCTCAGTAACCGCTTGGAGTTGTGTCTTAGACATAGCATGTGTAATCACAACGATACGAGCTGTTGTGCCATTTGCTTTTTGTTGCAAGACTTGTTCAAATGAAATATCTTCTGAGTTGAAGATTTGAGACAAGTGAAGGATTTTTCCTTTTTCGTCTGGCGTATCAAGGGCAAAGTAATAGTTGCTCTTAACGTCCGCTGGATTAGCCAACGGCAAGTCACGACGGAACTCGTTGAATGGTTTTCCAACATTGCCATCTGAAAGACGACGAGCAATACGGATAATGTCTGCCAAAACAGATGTTGCTGTTGGTTTTTGACCAGCACCTGGACCGTAATACATTGATTCGCCAATACCGATAGATTCAACAAAGACTGCATTCATAACATCGTTGACACTAGCAAGTGGGTGATTTTTTGGCAAGAATGTTGGTGATACTTCTGCTGAAATCCCTGATTCTACTTCACGCACATCACCAACCAATTTGATGACATAACCCAACTCTTGAGCAACAGCCACATCATCTGTAGAGATGTTCGTAATTCCCTTGTGAGACACATCGTCAAAATCAATTGTAGCACCAAAACCAAATTGGCTTAGGATAACGGCTTTATAAGCAGCGTCAATACCTTCAACATCGTTGGTTGGATCACTTTCAGCATAACCAAGTTCTTGAGCAGTCTTGAGGGCATCTTCGTATGACCAACCTTCGTCAACCATCTTAGTCATCATAAAGTTAGATGTTCCGTTGAGCACACCAAGGATACGTGTCACCTTGTCAGATGTCAAAGAGTTAGCCAAAGTGCGCAAAATTGGAATACCACCAGCTACGGCAGCTTCGTAGTAGAAAGCCACACCCTTATCTTGAGCAAGGGTAATCAACTCTTTTCCATGAGTGGCAATCAAGTCCTTATTGGCAGAAACAACGTTTTTACCAGCTTCGAGCGCTTTAGTGATGAAGGTGCGGGCTGGCTCGATACGTCCCATCAATTCGACCACGATTTGAATGTCATCGTCATTAAGGATTTCGTCAACATTTGTGACAAAATTGTAGTCGTTACCAGCAGCAAGAAGTCGATTTTTTTCCTCGTCATCTTTAACCAAAACTTTTGCAATTTCAAGCTGATCACGTGAGGCTGCAAGAACCTTTTCACCATTTTCCTGCAAGAGGAAAGGAATACCACTAGCTACTGTACCAAAGCCAAGTAATCCAATTTTAATAGACATTTACGATTTCTCCTTAAAAACATACATTTTTTTAATTGTACCATATTTCTGTCGGAATTGACAGAATATTGTTGCCATTTAAGGTGGCAAGTATCCTTTTTTACTGAAAATTCTGTGCAATTCTACCTTAATTTTGTTAAAATAATAGTTAGACCTATTTGAAAGGGGATACAATGACTTTTCAAGCTCAAAAATCAACCAAACCTAAACGAAAGAAGATGAATTTTCTTCTACTTGTCATAAATCTGGTACTTCTCGGTATCTTGGCCGTTTTTATGTTAAACCGTCCAAACCAGTCGAAAACCAATCAAAAACAAGCCCAGACGAGTCAGTCTAAGAGTACAGCCAATTGGAAGACCTATGACGATCCTGTTCAAATTCCTATCCTCATGTACCATGCTGTTCACGTTATGGATCCATCTGAGGCCTCTAACGCCAACCTGATTGTTGCTCCGGACAATTTTGAAGCACAAATCAAGGCCATGGTAGATGCAGGTTACTATTTCCTAACTCCTGAAGAAGCCTACAAGGCCTTGACTGAAAATGCACTACCTGCTAAGAAGGTTGTCTGGCTAACCTTTGACGATGGTAACGAAGACTTCTATACGATTGCCTATCCTATTCTCAAAAAATACAAGGCTAAAGCAACCAATAATATTATCACTGGCTTTGTCAAGAAAGGGAACGCTGGAAATCTCACTGTTAAACAGATGAAAGAAATGATGGCACACGGCATGAGCTTCCAATCTCATACGGTTAACCACCCTGATTTGTCTGTCAATGACAAGGCAACGCAAAAGGCTGAATTAACGGATTCTATTGACTTTCTTGAGGATAAACTCAATACCAAGGTTAATACCATTGCTTATCCGTCAGGTCGCTACAACCAAACGACCTTGGACTTGGCTAAGAAAACTTACAAGTTAGGACTGACTACAAACGAAGGACTGGCTAGTGCTAAGGATGGTCTTCTCTCACTTAATCGTGTCCGCATCCTACCAACAACAACCTCTAAAGGACTTCTCAGCGAGATTGCTACTGACAATAAGTAAAAGAAATCACTTGATTAACGGTCAAGTGATTTTTCTATTGTCTAGTCAAATATTTCTGATAGAATGGTCACACCCTTTTCAATTTCAGCATCACTTAGTGTGATTGGTGGCAAAAGACGGATCACATTGGTTCCTGCAGTTAAGACAATCAACCCCTTATCTCGAGCCGACTGGACCAATTCTCCTAGATTGCCAGTAGTCTCGATTCCAATCATATAACCCAAGCCACGGACAGTGGTAACCGTCTCTTTATCAGATAAAGCCGCCTGCAATTTTGCTTGTAGCTTGTTTCCATTTTCAAGAGCAGTGTCAAGAAAACCAGGTGCTAACATAACTTCAAGCGTGGCCTTAGCCGCCGCCATAGCCAGCTTATTGCCTCCAAAGGTAGAGCCATGACTTCCGTAAGAGAAGGCTTCTCCAAGAGATGACTTAGCAAGCATGGCTCCAACTGGCACCCCATTTGCCAAACCTTTAGCCAAGGTAAAGATATCTGGTTCAATACCGTAGTGTTCATAAGCATAAAGCTTACCAGTACGACCGATACCAGTCTGAACCTCATCTACGATGAGATAAATACCCGTTTCCTTACAAAAATCAGACAAGGCCTTAACAAAGTCCTTATCCGCAGGTTGCACGCCTGATTCCCCTTGGACCAACTCCAACATAATAGCCGCTGTTTCGTCACTAGCTAGGGCTTTGACACTGTCTATGTCATTGAAAATGGCATAGCTAAAGTGAGGCACTCCTTCACCAAAACCTTGTTTGATTTTATCCTGACCAGTGGCAGACATGGAACCGAAGGTTCGACCATGGAAGGAATTTTGGAAGGTAATGATTTCTTGTTTGCCCGAAGCCTTACGGGCGATTTTAATGGCTGCCTCATTGGCCTCTGCACCACTGTTACAGAAAAAGGCCAGATAATCCTTGTTATCAATTAAAAGTCCAGCAACATCTTCTTGCAACTGATTGTCATAAAGATTAGGTTGGTGCAAAATCTTGCCCACCTGCTCTGTTAAAGCTTGATTGACATGGGGATGATAGCCAAGATTGGTTACCCCGATACCTGATGAAAAATCCAAGTAGGTCTTGCCAGTCGTATCTGTCAGGTAATTGCCATGGGCCGAAGCAAAATCAATCGCTGCCCGTTTATAATTTGAAAATAGTTTTGTCATCGTTTACTCCTTGATTATGGTACCATCTGTCAGGTTATCACCAATAATGACCTGCTCAACACCAGATTCAACCGTCTGAACAGCACTTTGAATTTTAGGAATCATGCCCCCAGTAATCACACCTGAATCTATTTTTTTCTGAACGTCCACAAGATTCAGATGCTCCAAAACCTGTCCATTCTCTAAAACACCTTTGACATCTGTCATAAGAATAAGTTTTTTGGCACCTAGACTAATTGCCACAGCTCTAGCAAGGTAATCGGCGTTGATATTGAGCAAATCACCCTGCTCACTGTAACCCAAGCTAGGAATCAAAGGAAGCTTGCTTTGAGCAAGGAGTGCTACTAGGGTCTGATTAGTGATATGGCTGACCTCACCCACAAAGCCATAAGTCTCTTGATCTAAGAAATCAGCATGGACAAGGTCTGGAAGCTCATCTATGACCTGATAGGCTGGCAAACCTGCCTGTCTCAACTGACCTGCTAAATTTTTCCCAACCATATCAACTAAGGCTTCTTTGATTAGACCCATATCTGACTGACTCGTCACACGCAGACCATTGACCTTGTGGATTGGGATATCATGTTCCTCCATGAGTTGATTGATCGCAAAGCCACCCCCATGGACGATGATTATTTTTTGACCAGCCTGCTGCCATTCTGACAGTTTAGTCAGTATCTCAGGAGTTAGCTGCTTACTGGCTACTCCACCAATCTTAATTACAATATATTCAGTAGTCATCAGTTAACTCCTTTTCCTTAGACAGTCTAAGTGTGATAGAGGGCATTAATCTTAACGTAATCGTAAGAAAGATCACAACCCCAAGCGGTTCCTTTTTCACGTCCAGCATGAAGATCTACCGTAATGGTAACTTCATCGACATGCATGATGTCTTTCATTTCCTCATCATCAAAGGCAACAGGACTAGAAGCTAGCATAACTGGCAGTCCGCCAATCATAATATCTACATTATCCACAGGCACATCCACACCAGCATAGCCAACAGCAGCTAAAATACGTCCCCAGTTAGGATCTTCACCAAAAATGGCTGTTTTGACCAGACTGGAACCGACAACAGATTTTGCCATCATACGGGCATCAAGGGCATTCGGAGCATTAACCACATCAACCTGGATGAGCTTATTGGCACCTTCACCGTCCTTGGCAATCTTTTTAGCCAGTTCTTGCATCACAAAATTCAGCATTTTTGAAAATTTATCGAACTCAGGTGTATCTGGCAGAATCTCTTCGTTGAGCGTGCAACCATTTGACATGACAAGCACCATATCATTAGTCGAAGTATCTCCGTCAACCGTAATCTGATTAAAGGTCTTTTCAACATTTTGGCTCAAGGCCAATTGGAGAGTCTCACTGGAAATATTGGCATCACAGGTAATAAAACCGAGCATGGTCGCCATATTAGGGTGAATCATACCTGATCCCTTAGCAACACCAGCCATAGTCACAACATCACGTCCAAAAGTCTCCGTCACAGCAATGGTCTTAGTCGCTGTATCTGTCGTCAAAATTGCCTTGGCGAAATCATCAGCATTACCATTAACCACTATCTTAGAAAGGCCATTTTTCAAGGTATCCATTGGTAGCAACTCACCAATAATCCCTGTAGAAGCCACACCAACCAAATCTGGTTCAACACCTAGCTTTTCAGCAGTCCACTCCTGCATGGTGTAAGCATCCTCCAATCCTTGGGTCCCTGTACAAGAATTAGCCACACCTGAGTTAACAACGATAGCCTTCATTTTGCCGGCCTTTTTTACCGATGTCTTGGTCACAATCAAAGGAGCTGCGATAACCTTATTAGTCGTGTAAACCCCTGCCACACTGGCTGGCTTTTCAGATACAATCCAACCAAAATCCATTTTTCTCTTTTTAAATCCTGCATGTAGCCCATCTGCTGAAAAACCAAGCGGACTAGCAATCGTTCCATCTATGACTTTCATATTTTTTCTCCTATTTCTGTTCTTATCTCTACAAGTATGACGGTGTCATAAGCAAGCCTTCTGTCTCATCCCACCCCTGCATGAGGTTGAGATTTTGAACCGCTTGGCCAGCGGCACCCTTGATCAAATTATCAATCACTGAAATAACCGTCAGAACATTGGTTTTCTCATTATAGGCAAAGCCAATATCTGTAAAATTCGATCCAATGACATTATGGAGCTCTGGTAAATTATCTTGCACACGTACAAAAGGTTTATCATCATAAGCTTTTGCAAAGGCTGAAGCGACATCAGAGACAGCTACGTCCTTCTTTAATTTGCAATAAACGGTAGCCATAATCCCACGATTAACCGGTAAAAGCGACGTTGAAAACTGAATCTCCGGCATATCAGCATCAAAAGCCCTCAAAGTCTGGACAATCTCTGGAATATGCTGATGATGATTGAGCTTATAGGTCACATAATTATCGTGAACATTGACAAAATGGCTAGACTCACTCAGCGCCTTACCAGCACCAGTTAAACCAGACTTGGCATCTACAATGACACTATCTATCTCAATCAAACCAGCAGCAACCAAAGGAATCAAGGCCAATTCTGTCGCCGTCGCGTAACATCCAGGGTTGGCAATAAATTTTTTATCCTTTACATCTGTATATTCTGACAATGCGTATGTAAATTTATTCAAAATCATTTCCTTAGCAGGTGATTTTTTATACCACTTTTCATAAATGGAAGCCGGCAAGCGATGATCACCAGATAAATCAATAATAGGAAAGCCAGCCTGAACAAATTCTTCTGCCAATGAACTAGCGACTCCAGAAGGTGTGGCAAAGAAGACTAAGTCTGCCTTTTCCATAATCTTTTGGGCATTGAAAGCTTCTATTTCTAAATCACAAACACCTGTCAAATAGGGATACACTTCAGACAATCGTCGGCCTACTTCCTTGGTTGCGTGAATAGAAACAAGTTCTGTTTTTTTATGATTATTCAAAATTTTAACTAACTCTAAACCACTATAACCAGTGATACCAACGATTGAAATTTTCATTTATGCACTCCTTTTTGAATAAATATGTGATTAGTTTATTGTATTTTTATTCATTTGTCAAGAGAAAATTGCAAAAATATGAAAAAACAAGCAGTATTTTCCAACCACTTGTTTCATAAATGCTATTTAATGATCAAATAAATGCAAATCTGCAATACGATTGACGGCCTCGACAAGACGTTCAGGCTCTACTAGCAGTCCGATACGAACATAAGCATCTCCCGCTGGTCCAAATCCTTTGCCTGGTGCCACAGCAACATGGGCCTTCTCAAGCAAAAGATCTGCAAAACTTTCACTGGTGTAGCCCTCAGGTACAGGCATCCAAGCATAGAAGGAACCTTTAGATGGAAAGGCCTGCCAGCCAATCTTAGCTGCTGCTTGCGTAAAAGCATCTCGACGGCTATCATAAACCGCATTTAGTTGGGCCACTGCCTCCTCAGATTTAGGATCTAAGAGAGCAGCAATCCCAGCATCCTGCAAAGCGGGAAAAATTCCCACAAAAAGGTGGTCCTGAATGAGGTTTAAGGCTTCAACCATCTCAGCATTTCCAGCCGCAAAAGCCAAGCGCCAACCTGCCATATTAAAGGTTTTTGAGAAGGTATAAAATTCAATTCCCACATCCTTGGCGCCGGGTACCGATAAAAAGCTAGGATTCTCATAACCCTGATAACCCAAAGCCCCGTAGGCCAAATCACTCACCACTCCTACCTCGTAGGTCTTAGCCCAGGCAACCAATTTTTCATAAAATGCCTTTGTTGCGACAGCCCCCGTAGGATTATTAGGGTAATTGATATAGATAAACTTAGCACGACGAGCTGTCTCCTCAGGAATAGCTTCCAAATCTGGCAAAAAATCATTTTCAGCCGTCAAAGGAAAGGTCTCATAGGTTACACGGCCCAGACTCACTCCCGACAAGTAGTCAGGGTAACCTGGGTCAGGCAGGAGCAAAAGGTCACCAGGATTCATCAAGGCTAAAGGCAATTCTACAAGACCAATCTTAGCTCCACCTGTGACACAAATCTCACGCTCCGCATCCAAATCAATCCCATAATGTTTCTTGTAAAAACTCGTAGTTGCTTCCTTGAAGGGACGATTGCTACGAAACTGAGAATACTTGTGGCTAGCTGGATTATGGGCTGAGGTACATAAGGCCTCAACAATATGGTCATAAGTCGGCTGGTCTGGATTTCCCTGGCCAAGGTTGATCACATCTGCGCCTTCAGCTACCTTGGCATTCACCTTAGCCACCAACCCTGCAAAAAACTGTTTTGGCAATTCTTTCAATAAATCAGATTCTTCAAATAACATAAACACTCCTTAATGATACAAGTCCGTGCGACGGTCCTCAAAAACGGGAATTTGACCTCGAACTCGGTCCACCTCTTCAAGATTAATATCAGCCGTAAAAATGCCCTCCTCATGTTCCTTAGCCTGCAAGACTACATTTCCCAGAGGATCTATAACCATGGAATGTCCCGAAAAGACATCGTCTGGTCCTGCTCCGACACGGTTAACAGCTACCACAAAGGCTTGGTTTTCAACTGCACGCGCCTTGAGTAAAATCTCCCATTGTTGCACACGAGGCTCAGGCCACTGAGCTACCACAAAAAGCACCTTGACCCCTTGCGCCATCTGTGTTCGCACCCATTCAGGAAAACGAATGTCGTAACAAATGACACTAGCCGCTGTCACACCATTAAGCTCAAAAACAGACTCCACAGTCCCAGCAGACATATACTGGTCCTCCGCCATCAATCCAAAAAGATGGACCTTACTGTAGGTATTGATTAAGTCCCCAGACTTATTGTAGACATAGGTTGTATTGTAGAATTTGCCATCTTTCTCAATGGCAACAGACCCTCCGAGAATAGCCACAGCATGTTCTCTGGCAAAATGAGATAAGAGAGCTTGAGATTCCAGTCCATCCTTATCTGCAAGTCCGTCAAGTTCATCTAAAGCATAGCCTGTATTCCACATTTCAGGAAGCACAATAACATCGGGATTGTCATCAAGCGCCCTTTCCAACATCTCTTTCACGTGTTTTACATTTTCAGCAGGCTGTCCGTGAGCAACATCCATCTGTACCAATGCGATTTTCATAGTAACCTCGATTCTATATTAACCATTATAGCACTCCAAAAGACGTCACAAAAATTGAAAAATTCAATCTCCTGATAAAGAGAGGCTATCAAAAAAGGCTGGACACGTTGTCCAACCTGATTCTTTATCTCATTAAGCAATATCGACGTAACGACGAGCACCACTTGCTGTCATGTATGAGAGCCATGTGTGACCATCGGCTGTCAAAACCTTATCGTAGTTAACGCTCATACCCTTATCATAGTAGGCCAATTCTGGGCTTGAAACCTTGGCTTCTGCCTTAATTGACGCACGGCCTGTGAAGGTATAACGGCCTGACTCTGGGAGACTTGGTTTCGCAGTTGGTTGACTTGCTTCAGCCTTGGCTGCGGCAATATCAACATAACGACGGGCACCGCTTGCTGTTACATATGAAAGCCATTGATGACCATCGGCTGTCAAAACCTTATCGTAGTTAACGCTCATACCCTTGTCATAGTAGGCCAACTCTGGGCTTGAAACCTTAGCTTCTGCCTTGATTGACGCACGACCTGTAAAGGTATAAGTGCCTGATTCTGGCAGACTTGGTTTATCCGCTGGTTTAGCAACCGGTTTAACTTCTGTAGCTTTAACTGTTGCAATATCAACGTAACGACGGGCACCACTTGCTGTTACATATGAAAGCCATTGATGACCATCAGCTGTCAGAACCTTGTCGTAGTTTACAGTCATACCCTTATCATAGTAGGCCAATTCTGGACTTGAAACCTTGGCTTCTGCCTTGATTGACGCACGACCTGTAAAGGTATAAGTGCCTGATTCTGGCAGACTTGGTTTATCCGCTGGTTTAGCAACCGGTTTAACTTCTGTAGCTTTAACTGTTGCAATATCAACGTAACGGCGGGCACCGCTTGCTGTTATGTATGAAAGCCATTGATGACCATCGGCTGTCAAAACCTTGTCGTAGTTTACAGTCATACCCTTATCATAGTAGGCCAATTCTGGGCTTGAAACTTTGGCTTCTGCCTTAATTGACGCACGACCTGTGAAAGTATAAGTTCCTGTCGCTGGAAGACTTGGTTGGTCCGCTGGTTTAGCAACTGGTTTGGCTTCTGGTTTAGTTTCTGTAGCTTTAACTGTTGCAATATCAACGTAACGACGGGCACCGCTTGCTGTCATGTATGAAAGCCATTGATGACCATCGGCTGTCAAAACCTTATCGTAGTTAACGCTCATACCCTTGTCATAGTAGGCCAACTCTGGGCTTGAAACCTTAGCTTCTGCCTTGATTGACGCACGACCTGTGAAGGTATAAGTGCCTGTCGCTGGAAGGTTGATGGCACCTGTAGTGGCTGGTTTGCTTTCAGCAGGTTTGCTGCTAGTAGCATAATCGCCACCTTCAATTCCAAAGTACTCTTCCAAGCTTAATCCTGAATCATGGATATCTTTAGCTTCTTTACCCACATAGCGGATATGCCATGCTTCTGGCATGTAGCCAGTTGAAGCTTCTTTACCTGCTTGGAAACGCACGATAAAGCCATAGTTATGTGCATTATCTTTAAGCCATTGACTAGCACGTGAATCTTCAAGCAAATTACCAGATTTGTCAGTCAAGTCAAAGACCAATCCAGTTTGGTGTTCGCTAAATCCAGGACGAGCTGAGTAACGGTCCGCTGCTGCTTGACCATCACGACTAACATAGTTGTCGTAAAGAGTCTTTTGATAATCGTAAGAACGGAAACCACTGTATGAACGTCCAACATTCAAACCTTGGTTAATCATATCGTCACGAAGACGAACAAAGGCTGCCTTAGCTGTTGGGTTTTCACCTGGGTTATAGTCCTTAGAAAGACCGTGTTTTTTATTGACAATAATAATATCATCGTATTTACCACGAACACTGTAATAAGAACCGTTATTAGTCAATTTCCCTGTTACATGGGATTCATTAGATTGAGGGACTGTGGCTGTAGTTTCGGTAATATAAGTTCGTTTACCATCCAACATATAGTAAAGATGCACAGAATAGGTACCAGCATCGCCCTTGTGACTGGCTGTATCTACATGAACCTTGTAGCTACCATCTGACTGCTTATCAGCATGGTACCATGTAAGGTCATCTTGACCATTCTTATCTGACCAGATTGGGACACGGACTTCTTGGACTGTCTTGCCGCCACCTGAAACATTAGTTACGACAACATCAAATCCATTAGAGGTTTGGTTGGTGATCGTCAATTCCCCTGCTACTTGAGATTCAGGGACTGTGGCTGTAGTTTCTGTGATATAGGTTCTCTTACCATCTAACATATAATAAAGATGCACAGCATAGGTACCAGCATCGCCCTTGTGGCTGGCTTTATCTACATGAACCTTGTAGCTACCATCTGACTGTTTGTCAGCATGGTACCAAGTGAGGTCATCTTGACCATTCTTATCTGACCAAATTGGAACACGCACTTCTTGGACTGTCTTGCCGCCACCTGAAACATTGGTAACCACAACATCGAAGCCATTAGACGTTTGGTTGGTAATCGTCAATTTTCCTGTTACTTGAGTTTCAGGGATTGTGGCTGTAGTTTCGGTAATATAAGTTCGCTTACCATCCAACATATAGTAAAGATGCACAGCATAGGTACCAGCATCGCCCTTGTGGCTGGCTTTATCTACATGAACCTTGTAGCTACCGTCTGATTGTTTGTCAGCATGGTACCAAGTGAGGTCATCTTGACCATTCTTATCTGACCAAATTGGAACACGAACTTCTTGAACTGTCTTGCCACCACCTGAAACATCAGTTACGACAACATCAAAGCCATTAGAGGTTTGGTTGGTAATCGTCAATTTTCCTGCTACTTGAGATTCAGGAACTGTAGCCTTAGTTTCTGTAATATAAGTTCTCTTGCCATCCAACACATAGTAAAGATGCACAGAATAGCTACCAGTATCACCCTTATGGCTGGCTTTATCTACGTGAACCTTGTAGCTACCGTCTGATTGTTTGTCGGCATGGTACCAAGTGAGATCGTCTTGACCATTCTTATCTGACCAAATTGGAACACGAACTTCTTGAACTGTCTTGCCACCACCTGAAACATTGGTAACCACAACATCGAAGCCGTTAGAAGTTTGGTTGCTTATAGTAAGGTCACCTGAAACACGGTTTTCTTGTGGCTTAGACTCAGTAGTTTTCAAAGTCGCAATATCCACATAACGACGTGTACCACTGTAACTAATGTAAGAAATCCATTGGTGGTTATCCGCAGTCAAGACCTTGTCATAGTTCACTTTGTAGCCTTTTTCCAAGGTATAAAGCGTTTCTGCAGAGGCCTTAGGTTCGTTTTTAACATTCAAGCTACGTGTCACATTATAAGTACCACTTGCTGGAAGTTTTTCAGCACCAGTAGTTTCTGGTTTTGCTTGATTGTTTTCTGTTGGCTTAGCAGCTGGTGTTTCAGCTTTGGCAGGTGTCAAAGTCGCAATATCGGCATAATAGCGAACATAGTCATAACCAAGGTAAGAAATCCATTGGTGATTATCCGCAGTCAAAACTTTGTCATAGATGACATGGTCACCCTTACTGAAAACAAAAGTAGGTTTGAGATCTGCTTTTGGTTCTTTCTTAATATCTGTGTCACGTGTAAAGTAGAAAGTTCCTGTCGCTGGGATGTTCAAAGCCCCTGTTGTAGCTTGAGCGCCATTAGAAGGCTTACCATCCCCACTACCACTGTTACCACTGCCGCTACCAGCCGCCACTGGTTTTACTGGCGCATAACGACGCACGCCAGAGTATGATTTGTAGCTAATCCATTGGTAGCCGTCAGCTGTCACGACTTGGTCGTAAAAGACGCTATCCCCTGGATTCACATAAAATTCAGCCTTGGCAGAAATCTTAGGTTGATTCTTGATTTCTGTACGTTCCTTGTAGACATAAGTTCCTTGGCTTGGAAGGTCACTGTCTGTAGTAGTTGTTGGTGTGCTCACCAAGCTAGTATTAACAGCCGCTCTCACCATACTAGATACATCAAGATTAGCATCTTTTTCAGCTAGATTTGAGCGATTTGTCACAGCTGAAGGGGCAACTGCAGTTTCAGATGCTTTATCAGCTGTTTGTGAGGCACTGACTTCACTTGTCGCTTCGCTAGTAGCAGTTTCACTAACTGTTTGACTCGTTGTTGAAGTTTCGCTAGCTTTCTCACTTGACGCCACTCCATTAGTTGCTACGCCACTGAAAATATCAGCCGCTGTTAAGGCATCACTATCTGAAGTCGCACGCAAAGTGGCATCTGAAGTCGTTGTGACTTCGTGGTGTTCGTCAGCCAAAGCTTGGCCCGCAAAGACCAAACTAGCTCCTAAAAGAACTGACGCAGCCCCAAAAGAATATTTACGAATTGAAAAACGTTGTTGTTCGTGTAAAAATTTTTCTCGTTTCATATTATTATTTCTCTCTATCAAATTGTTATTACCGATTGATTGTAACATTAGGTGACAAATATTACAAGTGTTTTACAAAAATTACTTTATATTTCTCACTTGTCCACTAGTATACCAAATTTTTTGACTTGTTCCCACTTAAATCATAAACTGTCCGATTTTCGTCATAATCGAAAAAAATGACTGATTATACTTATATATTCGTTGTTTTTCCAAAAAAATGGAAAATAAAGTAAAAACACGATAGCTTTAAATGCCATCATGTTTCATTTTTGAACCTTATATCAATGTCCTACATCTGAATATGAAATGTAATAACGTTGCCCATCTTTGACAAAACTATACCAGTTTCCATCAGGTAAAATTTCATATTTATCCCAATCAACATCACCTGCAGGCATTTTAGAAACAACCCCACTGTCTTTATCTGGTGCAGCATAGACAGGGGTTTCCTCATCAAGTGTCAATGTTCCAGAAGTAGCTTTCCAAGCACCTCGACCACCCTCAACTCCTCCAACTTGAGAAGCTGGTGTTGTTGCTTCAGCCACTTGTCCGCCATCTGTAGTACCTGCTTGAGCTTGTTCTTGAGAAGAAGCCTTAGGTGCTACTGCTGAGGCCTGATTGTCATTTTCTTCATTTGTGACTGCCGAAGATGATGATCGAGTTGATTTTTTATCCTTCTTAACGACCTTACTTGAGCTTGAAGATGACTTTTTAACCGTTTGGACTGAACTGCTACTTGTGCCAACACGCGCTGATTCATGGCTGTTAAATTTAGTCACCAAAAAGATAGCGAGGGTAACTACGATAAGGGCTAATACTAAACCAATAAGTTTACTTGTATTTTTCATGATTAATATTCCTTTTATTTGTTTTTCGTTACAAATATAACATCTTTATTTCTATATTTCAATACAATTTCATAAAATAATATAAAAATATTTCCTGCGATCTTCTATAATAGGGTGACCCCTATGTCTTAGCTAATAGCAATATAGCGACGTGCACCTGAATATGATAAGTAAGAAATCCAATAGTGACCATCTGCCTGAATAAGACTATCATAATTCACGGTATTTCCAGCATCATAGTATGCCAACTCAGGTGCAGAAATCTTTGGTTCTGCTTTGATACTTGCATAGCCTTTAAAAGTATAAACACCACTATTAGGAATTGATGGTTTAGAAGGATTAGATATAGTTGAAGCACTTTCTACAGTTGAAAGCTTTTGTACTGGAATATAGCGACGGTTTCCAGCATATGATAGATAAGAAATCCAGACATAACCATCTGCTTGGAGTGTTTTATCATAATTAACAGTATTTCCTGCTTCATAATAGGCAAGTTCTGGGGCAGACATTTTAGGTTCAGCTTTAATGCTTACTCTCTCTGTAAATTGATAAGATCCTGAAGAAGCTAAATTACTTCCTGTATTATCTGTTGGTGTTGGAGTATCAGGGATACTTGTATTTCCACCTTTTAAGTCTTTAAAATGGATGTAACCAGTATAATGGGAAATAGGTAATGTTTGAGTATGGTAACTATGATCATATATACCATTGATATACCAATTGTACTCCTCAATAATAACATTATCACCACGGACATCCGCTACCCATGCAACATGTCCATACCCGCCATCATCGAAATATGCTACAGATCCTCTAGCTGGAGTTTTATCTACACGATAGCCATACCCTCTAGCAGAAGCACCCCATTGGGCTCCATTTCCCAATGCTCGAGGTGGTTCAATATGATTCACATTTTTTAATCTATAAGCAACGAAAGATGTACAGTTACCCATAGCATATCCCCACTGGTCGTATCCTTCAGCAAACCTCCACGCTGCTGGGTAATCATCACCAATTCTAGGATTAGTTGACATTGGTCGTCTGATATTTCCAACACTGAATAATCGCGAATAACCAGTACTTGGTATTGTTGGCTTATTATCTGTTTTTATTTCAGGAACTTTTGGATCAGAAATTTTCTCTGTTACAGTAACTTTTTCAGTCTCCTTATCTTCACGTACCTCGGACTCAATTTTTTTATTTGCCTCATTTGAAATGCTTGGAGTAGTAATTTTTTTATCAGATGACTTATCAGTATTTGTCGCTACGTTAACCTTTTCTTCTACTGTTGATATCGCTTCAGTAGTATTTTCAACTTTGTGAGTTTCATTCGTAGTAACTGTTTCAACATGCTGAGAACTTTCACTTGTCTTTTCTGGAGTCACAGCACTTGAAAGTGCTTTAGCAGGTTCCAAACTATCCTTTGGAACTGAAACAGTAGCTTCAGAAAGAGCAATCTCAGTATTGAAGAAGTTACTTTCTCTGATACAACTCCATTATCGCTAGTAATACTTGCAGTTGATTCAGAAACAGCCGTTTGCTCATCAGCATGAGCAGTCTGTACACCAGAAAGTAGGAAAACCCCTAAAAGCACAGAAGCAGCACCAAAAGAATACTTACGAATTGAGAAACGTTGACTAGTACAGTTGAAATAACTATTCTTCATAATAGAAAAATCTCCTTAAATTTTTTACATTAAAAATGTATAGCATCAAAAATTAATTATTTTCATACTTGTCATAAAATACTCAAATTCCGTCATAATCAGAAAATAACATTTTAAAATAAAAATACTATATACATCAAACTGCCATGTTTTTTGGAACAAGCATCTTAGCAACAATCTCTTTTTGTTTAGCTTTTGAAACCAAGCATGACTCTCCGTTTTCAAAATAAATAATACCTAACTCTTTGTCCAATCTCACAATGTTTTCGGGATTTACAACAAATGATTTATGGCATTTATACAGTCTGCAATCTTGTTTCACAATTTTTGATAATTGACCATAGAACTCAATCTGCTCTTCCGTTGTATGAAGAATCACCTTATGAACTGTTGGAGATGTTTCAAAATAAAGAATCTTATGAAAAGGAACTTGTATAGTTGCATTCTTTGTATCTACCGTAAAAGCACACTCTATTTGGCTCAAACCATTTTTAGAAAGTGCTAATCCAATATCAGAAATAAGCCTATCTTCATATTCATTATCAGGCAAATTCTCATCAATAAAATCAAGTGCAGCTAAGCGATACTGAAAGGTTGATGGTAGGAGTTCGGGATGTGCTGTGATGAAAACAATACTAGCATACGGATCTCGCTCACGTATCTGTTGAGCAACCAATATTCCCCCTTCGACATCACTATCAGTTGCAATATCTAGGAAAAACAGTAAGTGCGAGCCCCTTTCCGTAATACGCTCTAATAATTGATTAGGTTTATCGTATAAATCGACCTTCCCAATTCTTAAAATATATATTTGTTTGGACTTGTGGATAGCATCCTCAAGACGAGCTTGTTGAAAATAATCTTCTTCTAAAACAAAAATATCTAACATGCTCAGTACCTCCGTTTTATATCATTTTCTTTCAATAACTTGATGAATTAGCTACGTATAGAACGAATCCTATACTTTCACCTTGATTTTACAACTTTCGCTAATTTACGGCAAATATTTCCAAAACATATTGAACAATATATTTATTCAACTCTTGAAACTAAAAAAACACCACCCTCAAAAGAGAGTGATGTTACAACTCTTAAGAAATATCCACATAGCGTCTTGCACCGCTATAGGTTACATAAGACAACCAGGTGTGGCCATCAGCTGTAAGGACCTTGTCATAGCGAACGGACATGCCTTTATCATAGTAGGCTAACTCTGGACTTGCAACACTTGGTTGAGTCTTGATAGAGCTAGGTTGGGTAAAGGTATAAGTGCCGGTTGCTGCTAGGCTTGGACTTGTTGGTTGAGCAACTGCTGTTGCCTTACCATCAATAGAAATGTAACGACGGCTACCTCCACGACTAAGGTAAGAGAGCCATGTATGACCATCTGCAGTCACCAATCTGTCATAGTTAACGGACATACCAGCATCATAGTAGGCCAACTCTGGACTTGCAACACTTGGTTCTGCTTTAATGCTAGAGCGTTCCTTGAAAGTATAGGTGCCAGATGAAGGTGTGCTTGGTTGGACTGGTTGTTCTACAGGTTTAGTCACACTCGTTGGTGCGATAGCTACATAGAAACGTTGTCCTGAGTAGCTAAGATAAGAAAGCCATGTATAGCCGTCATTATTGACAACCTTGTCATAGTTGACTGACATGCCAGCATCGTAGTAGCTAACATCTGGGTTGGCTACCAAAGGTTGAGTCTTGATGCCAGTACGAGCGGTAAAGGTATATGAACCTGAAGCTGGAAGATTGTGGCGAGTTGCATTTTGAACTGGAACAGTTGTGCTAGTGCCTCCGATACCTACCATCTTACCGTCTTGAACATAGTAGAGATGGACAATGTATTCGCCTGCTTCAGCCTTATGGTCGCTAACATTGATGCGAACCTTGTAGCTACCATCACTTTGTCTGTCAGCTTGGTGCCATACAAGGTCGTCTTGGCCGTCCTTAGCTGTCCAAACTGGAACACTTACTCCTTGAATAGCCTTGTCACCACCAGAAACATTAGTGATATGAACGTCGAAACCAAGGTTAGAGAGATTTTCAATATTGATAGTACCACTTGGTTTGCTTTCTTGTTGAGCAAGTTTTGCCACAGCTACATAACGGCGGTTACCATTAAAGCTGAGGTAAGAAAGCCATTGATAACCATCACCACTGACAATCTTGTCATAGTTAACTGACATACCAGCATCATAGTAGGCCAACTCTGGACTTACCACACTTGGTTCTGCTTTAATGCTAGAGCGTTCCTTGAAAGTATAGGTGCCAGATGAAGGTGTACTTGGTTGGACTGGTTGTTCTACAGGTTTAGTCACGCTCGTTGGTGCGATAGCCACATAGAAACGATTTCCTGAATAGCTGAGATAAGAAAGCCATGTATAGCCGTCATTATTGACAACCTTGTCATAGTTGACTGACATACCAGCATCGTAGTAACTAACATCTGGGTTAGCTACCAAAGGTTGAGTCTTGATGCCAGAACGAGCCGTAAAGGTATATGAACCTGAAGCTGGAAGGTTGTGGCGGGTTGCATTTTGAACTGGAACAGTTGTGCTAGTGCCTCCGATACCTACCATCTTACCGTCTTGGACATAGTAGAGATGAACAATGTATTCGCCTGCTTCAGACTTATGGTCACTAACATTAATACGAACCTTGTAGCTACCATCACTTTGTCTGTCAGCTTGGTGCCATACCAAATCGTCTTGGCCGTCTTTAACTGTCCAAACTGGAACACTGACGCCTTGGATAGCCTTGTCGCCACCAGAAACATTGGTGATATGAACATCAAAACCAAGGTTAGAGAGATTTTCAATATTAATAGTACCGCTTGGTTTGCTTTCTTGTTGAGCAAGTTTTGCCACAGCTACATAACGGCGATTGCCATTGTAGCTGAGATAAGAAAGCCATTGATAACCATCACCACTGACAATCTTGTCATAGTTGACTGACATGCCAGCATCGTAGTAGGCCAACTCTGGGCTTGCTACACGAGGTTCTGCCTTGATGCTAGAGCGTTCTTTAAAAGTATAAGTTCCTGCATCAGGAAGGCTATAACTAGTTGTTGTATGCGTTTCTTCAACCTTGGCAGGAACTGTGTAAGTGGTGCCACCCACACCAACTAATTTACCATTAGTTTCAACATAGTAAAGATGAACATTGTAGAGACCACGTTCATTCTTGTGGTCACTTAGACTGACATTAACCTTGTAGTTACCATTGTTAAGACGAGTCGCATTGTACCAGATGATATCATCTTGACCGTTCTTTTCAGACCAGATTGGAACGGATACCCCGAGGACACCGTTTTGGTCTGAAACATTACTGATAACGACACTAAAATCACCATTGTCATGGCTTTCAATAGCGATATCGCCTCTTGGTTTAGCTACAGCCTCTACAGTAGCACCTAGGTCGACGTAACGACGAGTACCATTGTATGACACATAAGAAATCCAACGGTGGTTGTCAGCAAGCAAAGATCTATCGTAGTTGACTGACATACCTGGATCAAAATTGAACTCAGTCTTAGCAGTCAAGCTAGGTTGGTTCTTCACATCTGCAGGTTTAGTGAAGTAATAAGTACCACGTTCAGGAATGGTTTCATCTCTAGTCGCTTCAGTGGTGCTACTAGTGGTTTCAGTTTTCAAAGCTGCGATATCAGCGTAGTAGCGTTCATAGTCGTAACCAATGTAAGAAATCCATTGGTGATTGTCTCTCTTCAAGACCTTGTCATAGATAACATGGTCGCCTGCACTAAAGACAAAAGTAGGTTTGATATCCATGATTGGCGCAGTACGAATTTCTGTTGTGCGACGGAAATAATAGGTACCGTTTGATGGGATATCAAGAGAACCATCTGCAGTCACTGGACCATCTACACCAGGTTGAGGAGTATCCACAGCTTCACGGTCAGTACCTCTAACTTCTGCTACTTCTGAAGTTGCTGAACGGTCCGTTTCACTAGCTACTTCAGAGCTAGCTACTGATGACACTTCATAACGTGGGCTAGCCACCTCTGAGCTCGCAACAGAAGCAACAGTAGATGCAGATTGAGCAACCTCTGCTGGTACTTCCAAAGAAGCAGCCTCGCTGACCACTACACTACTAGCTTCAGAGGAAGCAACTTCACTGCTAACAAGCTTAGGTCTTGGCGCTTCAGATCTTGAAGCTGGTTGATTGAGGACATCGGTAACAGCTTCTGAAGTTGCTTGGTCAATTTGGGGTGCTTCAGAATTATTTACAGTAACTTCATAGTCCGTGATAGAACCTGTGCCATTAGCTTGTTCCTGAGCCAAAGCATGCCCACCAAGCATCAAGCTCGCACCAATCAAGACTGATGCAGCTCCAAAAGAATATTTACGAATAGAATAACGTTGACGTTCCTTGATAACATTTGCCTTTCTCATTTTGATCACTCTCACTTTCTAGGCTGTTTCATAAAATAATGGAACCGTTTTTACGCCTATAGTATACTTCTTTTAAAAATATTTTACAAGTATTTCATTAATATTACTAAACTTTATTTTGTGGAAAATTGATAGATAATCTTTTCGATAACTATTACCTATTATAATGAAGAAAAGCCCTTAGATATATTATCTAAGGACTTTTCCTACATCTAATTTCTTGACACATTAAGCAAATCTGAATAGATTAATCAATTCATTCCGAGTTAAATTGACTATAGATATCATTCTAGTCTAAGTCTGATTCATCATAGATGTATTCTTCTAAATGTTCAGTCACTGTAATCTCATCACAGGAGCTAACATTTTGAGAGTCCTTAATGTAGACAATTTTATATTGATTTGGTAGAAGTAATGGAAAGGCAATTGGCTTTCCATTCTTACACACGCGAAACATCTGAAGACTATCTGTTACATTACTAATAAAGACAAACGGAAACAAACGAGGACTGGGAGAATTCAAATATTGATAGGTACCCTTTAAGGTGCCACTAGTACTTCTCACTTCTCCATGTTCTTTTTGAGACATTTTTAAAGTATGCTCCTTCTACTACTTGTTATTTCCTTTTCTTAAGTACTGAGGGACAATACCATCAATCTAATTTATTGTAAACATGCATCCGACCATATATCGCATCAGAACCAAAACGAATCTGTCCATTACTATCAAAGAAAATTGGGTCACTGGTTGGTCCATCATTATGAGCAAAACCTGCCACATAACCGCCATCTTGAGCAAAACCATTAAAGAGCTGACTACTTGTATCACTATAACCACTTTCAGCACCAACACGGGTTACACTACCAGATGGGGATACTGTAATTGTGTCTCCTAGGTCATTTTGATAGGTACCAGCAACACTAGAGAAATCACCATTAGCCATTGCAGTAGCATCAACTGCTGTGGTAGCTGGTGTTTGTTCCGCTGAAGTAGCTGGTTGTTCTGTCGTAGTTCCTTGATTTACTCCAGCTGTTTCTTCACTAGGATTTGTTGGAGCAACTTCTTGTTGAGCAGATCCAGCAACATTTCCGGCTGATGGTTGTGAATCCTTTTCTCCAGAGGTTGCTTTTGAGACTTCTTCTGAACTAGAAGATTTTGTCTTTTGCTCAGACTTCTTCGCTTTTTCTTTTGAAGATGGTTTTGTCGATTTCACTTTCTGACTAACCTTACTAGAGCTCGATGTTAATGTGGCTTCCTTCTTGTTATTACCACATGCACCAAGTAATAGAACGGAAGTTAAAGCGAGTGCGGTTAAAGTTGTGAAACGTTTTGTAGCAGGTTTCATAATAATTCTCCTTAATACTCTATTTTAGACTGTGTCATTTTCAAAAATCTCGATGAAATAAGTTATATTCTTTAGTTCTTCTTATGCATATAATATACTGCATATTAGAAAAAAAGAACAGGACACGTATGTCCTGCTCTATTCTTTCATAACATCTCCCATTTTCTCTGATATGATGTCAGCTAAAGAGGTATCTCCTAACAATCTAGCCAAGATTATCCCTTCTTGATAAGCCTTTTTAGCCTCAAAAATATCATTCTTTACAACATATAGATACTGTCCCTCTAGCATTCTCAAAATTGGTTTTTTCTGATAATCTTGAGTTTCCTCCATAATACGATGCAGTTGATTGAATGCTATCTCCGATAAATGAAACTTTTTTCGTTCATATTCAACTATTGGAACCATTAATAAGGCATCCCTAAGTAAAAATAAATACTCCGTGGGAATATTATCATAACTATTTATAAGATTTCTACAAATGGCATAAAAAGTCTCTTCACTAAACCCATCTGACCGCATACTATCACCATCTCCTAACGAAATTTGATATAGTTCTATAAGTAGTAGATCATTGATAGTGTATACCCTTTTCTCACATAATGATGATAAACTCTTCTCCAAAATGCTCATGCCAAATTTTTGGTGTGTCTTTGAAGTATATGAGTAAAGTTTTGACTGTAAGATATCAACAACCCTCTGTTCATCAGCTGGCAAATCATCATAATAAATATCAATAATTTTACCCAGCTTTTCGTCTAGTTTCATTAGGTTATTTGGCTTATCTAGACTAGTCGCATGCATCAATTGATATTTGAGATTGAGGTATTCTACCGGCAACTTTGAACCTATAGCCCTCTCTCCAAGCAATTCCGATAAAGATATATTCAGACGTCTTGCCAAGTGCTCTAAGGTCTCTAATTTAGGTTGAGACTTCCCTGTTTCTATACGTGTCAATTGTCGTACTGATAAAACCTCATCCCCTTCACAAAATTTTTCTTTAGTGAATCCTTGTGCTAATCTCAATTCTCTTAACCGATGACCAAAGTCTTGTCCAAACATCGCTAGCTCCCTTTTACTTGAAACTATTATAATTTTTATGATTTGTAATAGTATACCACCCAGTATTCACTATTTCAATTTTGAAACGAAAATAATCATTACTTTCAATACCACTTACAAAGAAAAAAGATAGGATTTCCATCCTACCTTTTCAAGTTACTTTCATTGTATCACATCTTAGAGCTGTTCTGCTACTGCTGAAAGAAGATCTTGGATACCATTGGCATCGCTACCACCGGCCATGGCCATATCTGGTTTACCACCACCACGACCTGATACGATTGGTGCGAGAACCTTGATAACATTACCTGCGTGAACGTCTTTAGACTTGCTTGCTACGAGGACATTAACTTTTTCGCCAATGTGAGCTGCAAGGACAAGGACATCAGAGTAGTCTGCTTGTTTCCATTGGTCAGCAAAGGTACGAAGGGCACCTGCATCAGAAACTTCTACTTGACTAGCAATGTAACGAACACCGTTAGCTTCTTTAACGTCTTTGAAGACATCACCAGCTGCTGCAGCTGCTGCTTTTTCTTTAAGAGCAGCATTTTCTTTTTGAAGGGCATGCAACTGTTCTTGAAGGCTAGCAACCTTGTTAGGCACTTCTTTCAATTGTGGTGCTTTAAGTGTTGCTGCGATTGCTTTGAGGGCATCTTCTTCTTCACGGTAAGCAAGGTAAGCTTCACGTGATGTTACTGCCAAGATACGACGTGTTCCTGAACCGATACCTTCTTCTTTGACAATCTTGAACATACCGATTTCAGCAGTGTTAGCAACGTGTGTACCACCACAAAGCTCAACAGAGTAATCACCGATTGAAACGACACGTACATTCTTACCATATTTTTCACCAAAGAGGGCCATAGCTCCCATTGACTTAGCAGTGTCAATATCTGTTTCAATCGTTGTTACTGGAGTTGCTTTCCAGATTTCTTCATTGACTTGTTCTTCGATAGCACGCAATTCTTCTGGAGTTACAGCCTCAAAGTGAGTGAAGTCGAAACGTAAGAATTCTTGTTCGTTAAGTGAACCGGCTTGGACCGCATGGTTGCCGATAATATTATGAAGGGCAGCGTGCAAGAGGTGAGTTGCTGTGTGGTTTTTCATGACACGATGACGACGTGTATGATCAATTTCAAGTTTATAGTTAGCACCGACTACAAGTTCACCTTCAACCTCAACGGTATGAAGAGGTTGACCATTTGGCGCACGTTGGACATCAACAACACGTGCCACAACAGTACCAGCTGCATCTGAGATCGTACCGTGGTCAGCTACTTGTCCACCCATTTCAGCGTAGAATGGTGTTTGTTCAAAGACAAGGAGAGCTTGTCCAGAATTTACAGTATCATGACGGGCATCATCAGCAACGATAACGCTCAAACGGCTTTCTGCAGCTTCATCTTCATACAAGAACTCAGATGGTTCAGTAATATTAGCGAGGGTTTCATTTTGCATACCCATAGAACCACCTTTAACGACGCTAGCACGCGCACGGTCTTGTTGTTCTTTCATGGCAGCTTTGAAACCTTCATGGTCAATCTTGAAGCCTTCGTCTTCAGCCAATTCTTCTGTCAATTCCACTGGGAATCCGTAAGTATCGTAAAGTTTGAAGATGTCTTTACCTTCAAGCGTATCTTTACCAGATTTCTTAAGGTTAGCAAGAAGTTCATCAAGCATGCTCGAACCTGCATCAATAGTACGTGCAAAGGTTTCTTCTTCACGTTTAACGATTTTTTCGATAAAGTCTTTCTTCTCAAGAACTTCTGGGTAATAGCTTTCCATGATTTTACCAACTGTTGGAACAAGTTTGTACAAGAAAGCATCAGAAATACCGAGACGACGACCATGCATTACAGCACGACGGAGAAGACGACGAAGGACATAACCACGACCTTCATTACCTGGAAGAGCACCGTCACCGATGGCAAAGGCCAATGAACGAATGTGGTCAGCGATGACCTTGAAGCTCATATTATCCCCATCAGGATCGTAAGTCTTGCCAGACATTTTTTCGATTTCACGAATGATAGGCATGAAGAGGTCAGTTTCAAAGTTTGTTTTAGCCCCTTGCATTACGGCTACAAGACGTTCAAGACCTGCGCCCGTATCAATGTTTTTATTAGGAAGTTCCTTGTATTCTGAACGTGGGACAGCTGGGTCTGCGTTAAATTGTGACAAAACGATGTTCCAAATTTCAATGTAACGGTCGTTTTCAATATCTTCTTCAAGCAAACGGATACCAATATTATCAGGGTCAAAGTCTTCTCCACGGTCAAAGAAGATTTCAGTATCTGGTCCTGAAGGTCCAGCACCGATTTCCCAGAAGTTATCCTCAATTGGAATCAAGTGACTTGGTTCAACACCACAAGCAATCCAACGGTTGTATGAATCTTTATCATCTGGGTAGTAAGTCATGTAAAGTTTGTCTTTTGGAAAATCAAACCACTCTGGGCTTGTCAAAAGCTCATAACCCCATGTGATGGCTTCATCGCGGAAGTAGTCACCAACTGAGAAGTTACCAAGCATTTCAAACATCGTGTGGTGACGAGCTGTCTTACCAACGTTTTCAATATCGTTGGTACGAATAGCTTTTTGTGAGTTGGTGATACGTGGATTTTCAGGAATCACTGAGCCATCAAAATATTTCTTCAAAGTGGCAACCCCTGAGTTAATCCAAAGAAGGGTTGGGTCGTTAACTGGAATCAAGTTAGCTGATGGTTCAACAGCGTGACCTTTTGATTTCCAGAAATCAAGCCACATTTGACGAATTTGTGCTGAAGTAAGTTGTTTCATTGTTTCTCCTTAATCAATTGTTTCTTATTTTGAGCTATTCTCGAGCATTTCCACATAGTCAATAGCGACACATAGGGAAATGGCTAAATCGGCATAAGTATTTTCATAAACGGTAACAGTATAGGTCGATGTTAGATGGAAGAGTTCCTTTTGAATCCTAGCAACTACCTGATCTTGACTATTAAGCAGTTGAAAATCCAGGTCCCAAATATTCCCCTCTATTCGCAAGCCAAGATTATCGACATCATACTTATCACGAAGAAAGGTTAATTTTTTACGAATGTAAAAACTCGAACCACCCTGTAAATCCACCGTAAATTTGGGTAAGAGACTAATAGGCTCCTTGGTGATATGACTGATCTCACGACCATCCTCGCCAAAAATCGTAAAGGTCTTTGGAACCTTAAAAAAGGATCCTTCGACCTGGTAGGCAACTCTACCTTGATCATCCTTGATATCAAAGCGTTCACCACCCAATCGAAACTTCTGTTTGACAAAATAGGTTTTCATAAGCTACCTCCAATAATGTCATACATACATTCATTCAAAAAATACTAAAAGAATAAAAGACAAGACCACTAAACGAAGGGCGACGTGAACCGCGGTACCACCTTCATTCAATGACCTTGTCATTCTTATTTTTCTTAAATTGTAAACTTTGAGTAGCAAGTAATCCCATCCGTCCATGGCTCGCAGCAACCGCCATTTTTCTGTATCCGAAGTAATGATTACCTTTCTCAAAGGGAAGACTCAGAGTTTCCTAATATTAAAACTCTTCGTTACTTTCCATTTTAACGTGTTTTAGGTCTTAGGTCAAGTTGATAACAAGATTATCAACTCTATCTTGTGATTTATTTGCTAGAGCTTGATGTTGAACTTGATGAAGCTCCAGAACCAGTCACATACTGGTCAAGAATTGCGCTAAAGGCTTTATCTACAACCTTAACATTGTATTTTTTAAGAACCTTAGCAATTACTGAGTTAGTGAAGTTAGTATCAGCTTTCTTACCATTGATGATAACCTTAGTCAAATCATCCTTGTAGTTTTTCCAATCTGCATTTTTATCAGATTTTGAAACAGTCTTAACGATGTAATAAGTAGCTGCACCTGTTGAACTGTTTGAAACTGTGACTACATCAGAAACAGCATTGGCATCTTGTTTGAAAGCTGCTGTCAAAACGTCTGTTGGGAAGTCTTGAGATGCTGAGTTAACTGTCTTAGAGTTCACTTCCAAGCTATTATTTTTAGCGACTTGTGAGAAGTCTGCGCCTTCTGCTTTAGCTTCAGAGTCAACCTTATCAGCTACTGCCTTATCAGTTGTTGAAACGACTTGAACCTCTGTATTTGGTGTGTAGTTATCATAAGCAGCCTTGTAGTTTGCTTCTGTTAAATCTTTCTTAGCTGCTTGGTTAACAGCATATTCCACCAATTTTTGCGTACGGATTTGTGTACGATATGACTCTTCTGTTTGACCATAAGCTGCAAGAACTTGTGAGAATTGTTCTCCATACTGTTCTGAAGCTTGTTTGTAGGCTTTATCAACGTCTTCTTTACTGACCTTGCTACCGTATTCTTTTTCAAGAGCTTTTTGCAAGGTTGCACTCAAAACACTTTGTTGGGTTTGGCTGCTACCTTTAAGTGAATCAAACACATCACCAACAGTGACAGTATCACCCTTCATAGATACCAAAGTTGTTTCTTCAGTTGTTTTGTTCCCAAGAGAAACATATGTAATCCCTGCACCAACAAGAGCTGAGACAGCTACAAGGGCAAGACCTCCGAGGAAGCGACCACCTGAACTTGGTTTACCAGCATCACGTGTTTTCTTAGTTTTAGCACGTTTAGCTTTTTCTTTCGCTTTTTCACTAGCGAGGGCGATGCTTTCCTCTTCTTCTTTTTGGCGATCAAGTTGCTCTTGTTCTACGTCTTTGTCTGCTACAACCTCTTCAACAGTTTCTTCTGTTGACTCAAGGTTTTCATTTTCTTTAGCCATTCTATCTACTCCTTAAATTGTCAATATCTTTGTTATTATACCACACTTACTTAAATAATGCTTAATCTGGCAAGATAATATTTTCAGAATTTTTCCGAAGCATAAGAAGTCCGTCACTCATAGGTACCAAACTAGCAGTCAAACCAGGGTTATCTAAGGTCGCATCAAAAAGACGATGCAAACCACGGTAAATCGTACGCTGACCACGACGAACCTCCATGATGTCTTTGGCAATATCCCCCCCTTGGAAGATATCATCAAAGACAATGACACCACCTACCTTGAGACGTTTTAGGATTTCAGGCAGAAAGACGATATATTTAGACTTGGCTGAGTCCATAAAAACAAAATCATAATCAGTGTCCAAATCTTGCAAAACTTCTGCTGCATCACCTTCAACTAAGGTAATTTGTTTGCGACTGTCATACTTGGCTAGATTTTCCTTGGCAAAGCCAATCATTTCTTCATTACGATCAACCGTCGTAATCTGAGCATCAGGGGCGTACTCAGCCATTAGAAGAGCTGAAAAACCAATAGCCGTTCCTACCTCAAGGATTTTCTTAGGCTGCAAGGTCTGTAACAAAAATCGGAAATAAGCAACAACTTCGTGCTGAATAATTGGAATATTTTCCTTACGAGCAAAGGCCTCCAGCTCAGCCAAATGCCCTTTATTTTCCTGAAGATGCGTTCGCATGTAGTCCACGATATCCTTGTTTACTACTGGGCGACGCATGTTGTGATTTGCGTTTTTACTATATGATTTAACCATGTGTTTTATTATATAAAAAATCCCTAGCGAGTGCTAGAGAGTTTTCTTATCTATAACTCAAATCCTCATCATTAGACTACTTGACGAATAACCTTCTTTTTCAAGAGGTAAGCAATAACTAAAGCTACCACGTAAAGAGCAATGAAAACAAGCAAGGTCATCTGGTAAGATTTTGTCAATTCATAGGCTACCGACAGGAGCATTGGTCCCACCAAGGCTGCCATAGCCCAGGCAGTCAGAATATAACCATGAAGGGTAGCCAATTCCTTTGCCCCGAAGATATCGCTAAGGTAGGGAGGAATCAAGGAGAATCCTGCCCCGTAGCAAGTCATCAGAACAGCCATCGCAACCACAAAGACAAGTGGAACTTGCAGGACAATTAGGAGGATAGCCATAACGATATTAACCACAAAGAGGAGGATAAAGGTCTTCGGACGCCCAATATAATCCGACAAGCCTGCCCACAGAAGGCGACCAAAACCATTAAAGATTCCCATAACACCGACAACAACTGCTGCTGATTCCGCTGACATCCCAACCATATCTTGAGCCATTGGAGAAATAGCAGAGACAAGGGCTAAGCCACATGAAATATTGATAAACAAGATAAGCCATAACCAGTAGAAAGTTGACGATTTCAGAGCTTCATTAGCCGTAACCCCTTTGCTCAAATCAGCAGCCTGACGGTTTGGACTCTTGTCAGCCAACAGTTGTGCTTCCTCTACACTTGGTCGTTTAATGAATTGTGAGACAAAAAGCATCACAATAAAATAAACAACTCCCAAGATATAAAAGGTCTGCTCAACACCACGTGCCTGAATCAGATATTGGGCAATAGGACTGGTTAGCAGTGAGGCAAAGCCAAAGCCCATGATGGCAAGACCAGTCGCAAGTCCACGCTTATCAGGAAACCACTTAATGATGGTTGAAACAGGCGTAATATACCCCACACCCAGCCCTAGACCACCAAGAATACCGTAACCAAGATAAAGTATCCACAGCTCTCCCTGAGCAATGGCAATTCCTGTTAGAATGTTACCTCCAGCATAGAGAACAGCCGACATACTTCCAGTCACTCTAGGACCAAATTTTTCAACCAAACGTCCCATGAAGGCTGCAGAAAGACCAAGACAAAAGATGGCCAATGAAAAGGCAAAAGAAACTGAAGATTGATCCCAGCCAGTCTGGGCCATAATAGGATTACGATAGATACTCCAAGCATAGGTAGACCCCAACATGAGATGGAGTAAGACACCACACGTTGCTACAAGATAACGATTGGTTGTTTTCACAAAAACCTACTTTCTATTTCTGAACATTGTTCACTTATCAATTATAAAACGTTAGGTTTTTAGTCTATCATGAATATAAACAAAGGGCTATAAATATGCTCATTAGTAATTTCCGTATTAATCAAGACTTTTATACTGTAAATGTTCGTTTTTAGACATAAAAAGAACCACTCTTTTCCAGAATGATTCTCTCATATAGTATAATGACTTTTTTAAGAAAGGTGAACACCTTTTTCAACCAAGGCTTCCAATTCAACGAGACGGTCTTCAAAAACTTTGAAGGCAGCATCCAAGTAGTCGGTATTAGTCATATCAACACCAGCTTTCTTGATAACTTCCAAAGGATAATCTGAGCTTCCCGCCTTAAGGTAAGTAAGGTAAGCTTCTTTATCCTCCTCAGTACCGTGAACAATTTTTTCAGCCAAGTAGCTTGCTGCTGCAAACCCTGTAGCGTATTGGTAGACATAGTAATTCATGTAGAAATGCGGAATACGTTCCCACTCAAACTGAATTTCGTAGTTATCTTCAGCTTTAAGGTTATAGTATTTCTCATTGAGGTCTGCGTAAAGTTTATTCATGAAGTCGGCTGTCAAGATTTGACCTGATGCATCCGCTTCGTGAATAGCATGTTCAAACTCAGCAAATTGAGTTTGACGGAAAACTGTTCCCTTAAAGCCATCCAAGAAGTGGTTGAGGATAGCAAAGCGTGTCTTGTCATCTTTAACTTCTTTGAGAAGAGTTTCTGTTAAGATATTTTCATTAGTTGTTGACGCAATTTCCGCCAAGAAAATTGGGTAATCCCCATAAACATATGGTTGGGTTTTACGTGTGAAGGTTGAGTGCAAGCTATGACCAGTCTCGTGAACCAAGGTAAAGAGATTGTCCAAAGTATCTTGCCAGTTCAAAAGCATGAAGGCATTGGTATCATAGGCACCACCTGAGTAGGCACCAGAGCGTTTCCCTTTGTTAGGGTGAACATCAATCCAACGTTCCGTAAAGGCTGCATGAACCCCTTCACTATACTCTTCACCAAAGATAGCCAAGACTTCTTCTGCTTTCTTGAGGGATTCTTCATAAGTAAGAGCAGTCTCAGTCTCAGAGAGTGGCGTATAGACATCATACATCTTAAGCTCATCAAGTCCCAAGACCTTCTTACGCAAATCTAGGTAGCGGTGTAAAAGTGGTAAATGTTTGTGCACTGACTCCAAGAGTGAGTCATAAACACTTTCTGGAATAAAGTTAGCCGCAAGCGCTGCATGACGTGCTGAGTTATAGTGACGTACTTTAGCTTGGTAATTGTGAACCTTGACCACGCCTTGGAGGGTTTGTGCATAGGTATGTTGGAACTGTTCGTAGGTTCCATACATCGCTTCATAAGCTCCCTTACGAATGTCACGGTCTTTAGACTCCATGAGCGTGATAAAGTTACCATGTGTCAACTCAATCACATCCCCTTGACCATCTGATACCCATGGGAAGAGGATATCAGCGTTATCCAAGACATTAAAGGTCTCTGTTGGGCCATTGAAAATATCGCCGGCTGCTGCCAAAAGACCTTCTGCTTCTTGTGAAAGCACATGGTCTTTGTTGGCTAAAAGACGCTCGAAATAGTGGTCATAAAGTTCAAGACCAGGTTCTTGTTCTTTGAAGAATGCTAGTTTTTCAGCATCCAAAGCCATAAATTCAGGCTCAAAGTAAGCAAAGGATTCACTCAACTGTGAGTAAAGGTTTGAAGCTTTAGCTTGGTATTCTTGATAAAGACCAACCGTTGTGTCTTGGTCATTTTTCATTGACGCATAAACGTAGATCTTTTCCAAACGACGCATCAAACTCATATAAAGTTCTGTAGCCTCAAGCAAATTCTTGGCTGAGTCCAAGAGGTGACCAGCAAAGGCACTAGCTTTCTTAAGATCCTGAACAGTACTTTCATATTCAGCTTCCCAAGCAGCATCTGTCGCAAAAATGGTGGTCAAATCCCATGTATATTTTTCTTCTAAATGACTACGATTGTCTGACATAATATTCTCCTTAATTGTGTCTATACTCTACTATTTTAGCATAAAAGGTAGGAGGGTAGAGGGTTTGTCTGTAAGAAAAATCCCTTTTTCGATAATATTGCTTAAAAACCTTTTCAAAACCATCAAGTGCTAGTCTAATTTGCACGAATCCTTGCTTGGATTCAGGAAACCTCACTTGTGGAAAAAAATCCTGATCGGACATACTTAATAAATTCATTCCCTTAAGGTAAGCTGTCTCCTGTCTTTTCATCCACCTTGGATTTTTGCCCATCAACTCTCTTTGAATCAAACGCGAGACCTTCCTTCGTTGAGGCACTTGATAAGTCTCCACCTTCCTTGCCTGATAGGGAAAACGTAATATGGACATGAGATTTTCGGTTAAGGACCAAGACTTGGTTAAATAATGAACCTTCCCAAAAATATCCTCATAGATGAGATACTTAAGTCTCACTTCTTCCCTCTCCCAATCGAGTTCCCAGAGGTGGAAACCTATCTTAGCTGTAAAATAAAGAAAATCACGCTGTAGATCTGTTAAACGCTGTCCTAGCCACAGTTCTTGTCCCAAAAGCCAACGTACTTCGTAACCTATTTGATGGTAAGCTAAGGTCCGCTCTCTGAGACGTTTCTGTGACAAACGAGAACATTGGACTTCCAGAGCCAGGGAATCTCCAACGAATAAATCTGCAATCTGGCCCAACTCAGGTATCACCTTTTCAATACAAACTTTTTCGCCATGATTGTCCAAGGACTGATACAAAGCAGCTTTTAGGGATAAATGTTGGGCCGATTCGTTTTCTGAGAAAAACTGACAACCCTGCAAGGATTTGTGGGCAAAATGCGGGCACATCACCTGTCCCTGTCTCAACATTACAATCCCTTGACAGCCAGGGCACCTATAAATTTTCTCACGGTTCAACCCATTTTCAAGAGCCGAAACCAAGAGACCTTCCTGATTTTTAGCAATTAACATGACTCTCTCCTTTATGCACTCTATTACTTATTCGCAAAAGATGTCATAAAATGAAAAAAAGCATCTAGATTTCTCTAGATGCGTCCCCCATTCGAATTGAAACTTGCTCCCTGCTGCATGGAAACATAGGTTTATAGGTGTATTGCTTACCTTAGGTTACAAGTGCCGCTCAATCCATTTGAACTCTTTTCAATCTTTCAATTTCTAGAGGTAAATCCCCCAATCTACCCTGAAATTAGAAGCTGAAAACAGTCTCTATCCCACACGACTATTGAAAATAGCCAATGTAGCACAGACAGATGCTCTCACAAACATCTGGTCAAATTCCGCCACTGGAACATCATCCTAATATGCTTATCACCCTTTTGTTCCTAACTCTCATCAAGGACTTAATCCCTTTAGTCAATAATAAGATAAAACAATTTTTAGACTTGGATGCTTACCATCCAAAATCCTTATTTACTAACATTGAACCACCATTTCCCTAGGTGCAGTTCAATACCAACAAACGCAAAACCGTGTTGGTCCAAAATGGTCTCTAGCTTCAAAGTATCCCGAGATTGATAGTCAGTCAATCTAATAAAGCTTTCCCTCAAGCTCTGTATAGCAGGCAGTCATCCTGCTTTCAAGATACTAATCTCTAGATGAGTACTGGCTAAAATAGCCACTCTCAAAACATACTACCTATCTTAGGCTTAGTCCACCTTCTGATAAGTATATGCAGTTGCTGCTTTATTTTCTCTCCCTCTTCGTTTCCGAAGAGTAGCCTCTACCGATTCTGCTGTTTTTGAATCTGTCGTTTGTCTCTACACGGATTAAAAATACCGCTAGCCCCCGCTACGATGATGCTGATGTTTTAAATAGATTAATCTAATTTGTTTGCTGTTCAAATCTTCTCTTTTTAAATCATCACAATGAAACATTGGAATTTGATAACTTAGAATTTTGAATTCTAAGATAGTCCTTTTTGACTAGGGAGTCACCCTGTCAAAAAACAAACTCTTCCTAACAGTATCTATTATACTGTATTATAATTTTTTGTCAATTAATTTATTTCATATTTTTTGAAAATATTTTTTAAACAGCTAATTCAAAGAGGGGGAACGCCTAAAACCACTATAACAAAAGCATTTCTGGGGGGTGTTGAAAAATTAGAAAACTTTTGTTTCTTTCACCTTTTTTTATCTGTTTGGATGATATTTAGTAATTATCAGAAAATTTCATATTTTTTTATAGCCAATTTCTCTAATCATTTCTTGCATAAAAAAACTAGGAAAATCATCTTCCTAGTTTCTATAACTTATCTTAGTGTTTACGTTTGTAAGTTGAGATACCAAACAAGGCCAAAGCTGATGTCACCATAGCTGCACCGGCTGCTGCAGAAGCTGCTGTTGATTTTTCACCAGTAGATGGAAGAGCTGGAGCCTCTTCTTTTACAGGAACTGATGTTGGTGTCACAGGTTTAACAGATTTTGGTTCTGTTGGAGTTGTTGGTACTTGTGGTTTTGGTTTCTCAGTTGTTTTTTCAACAGATACAAAGTTCTTGTGGTAAGTAACTGATACTGAAACTGTATTTGGAAGAACTGGCTTATTTGGTTCTTCTGGCAATTCAGGAACAACCACAGTTGAGTTTGTTGCGAACCAGTAAGCTGTTGGAACGTTGAGGTTATTTCCGCTTACGATAAAGTCCATTGGTTGACCTTTGAAGATTGTTGCAGCTGCACCATAGTAAGCATTCTTCGTGCGAGGTGTTCCATCTGGGTTGATAGCATCCCACCCCTCATCAGTCACTTCACCAGTTGTTGGATCTACTGTTGGGTCGCTGTTAAAACGAGCACCATTAGCCACAAATTCGTTATCATTGCTTGCATAAGCATAGCCATCTTCATGCAAAGTGATAGATGAACCAGGGATTTGAACGTATTCGTTTCCATTCAAACCAACTTTTTCGATGTGGTTTCCAAGTTCAGTGTTCCAATGGTTAAGTGATGAGATACTCAAAACTGATCCATTCTTAGACAAGTCAAGTGGTGTCACTGATGACTCAGAATCAAAGAAGTTCAAGTTCATCTTAACATGAAGTTTTTTGTTAGTATCGTCAGTTTGTGAACCAATAAAAAGGGTCTTAGTTGGATCGTGGTACAACTTAACAATGGCAGAACCATCTGTACTTGGTGCTTCTACCAAAGTGTATGTTGCAACGATTTTCTTAACTGGAGTACCATTGTATGACGTTCCGTTAAGGTTGTTGTAGGTTACAGTCAATGTTTGACCTGTAGCCATCTTCAACCATACATCTTCAGTATACTCACCATCAGCGTTAATAGTATATTGTGTCCCATTAGCAGCACTGAAATCACTTGGAATGTAACGAGATGTATTGAACTGTTGAAGAATTTCATCTTCTGAATGACCTGATTGGATGTTTTTATCCAAGTAGTCAACAGAACCAGCTGAATTTTCAACAGTCATTGCGGCATTAGCCTCTGTTTGATAAATCAAACCAGTCGCATTCTCTGCTAATCCTTTTGTCAAAAGACGAGCATTTGAACCACCAGTATATTCTTTGTAAGATTTTTGCCAAGCAGCATAAGCAAGAACGTCTTGGTAGTATTTATCCAATTGTGTCTTGTAATCTGCAAGTTTTTGTTTATAGTCTGAGACAGCAGTCGTCAAAGCTTTAGTTTGCACTTTGTTGTCATTGTTGGCAGCTTCAACACTAGTATGTTTAACACCCGCTTCTTCACTTACTGTGAATCCTCCTGTAGCGACAACATTTGCTTGAGCAGATGTAAGCGCCGCATCAGCTTCTTCACGTGTTAATTTATTTTCAGAAACAACTGTGTTTGAAGCTGTTTGTGCATCTTTAGCTGCTTGTTCTTGAACAGCCTTAACATCAGCAGAGTCTTTTGATGCAGCTGCCGTAGTTTTTGCAGTTTCAACAGCATTATCAAAGTCAGGGTTTGACACTTCAGCAATAGCTTTAGTTGTTGTTTTTACAGTAGTATCTGTTTCAGTTGTTGTTGTTTCTTCTGTTCCAGGTACAGTTGTAACAACTGCTGCATCTCCTGTTGTCTTAACAAGATTAGCACTTGATTCTGCAGTCGCATTTGAGACTGTGGCATCAGTATCTGTAGCTACTGTGGCATCTTTAGCTTCATCTGCGGCTGCTACGCTAGTAGCAGCAAGTCCTGCAAGCAATACACTTGAATATAATGTTGTTTTAAATGGGTTGACTTTCATTTATACTTTCTCCTTTTCGGTTAATGCTTTATTAACCAGTTTTACTTAACCGTTTAATATACTACCGTGATTTTTAAATTTTAGCAATAGATTTATGAAAAAAAACTTATGTATTTGCTACACACTTTTAAAATATGACACATTTTTGTTATATTTTAATCATTTCTTTACAATTATCCTAGATATGTATAAGAAGAAGGTACCATTTCTTCATTTATTTTTTTACAGTTGTCAAACCCTCCTCAGAGATAACGATTAGAGTCAAAACGCATCCCTAGAGACTCAACCTCATCTAAAGCTCTTATCCTTCTTGATAAAAGAACAGAAAAACTACCTTTAAGGCCTTGACTTTAATAGCTTTTCGTCGTATGCTTGAAAAAAATGTTAAGAAAGTTGGGGAACTTTTTCAATGACAAAGAAAGAAGTTAGGACACTGCTCCTTTTGGGGATCACTATTATTTTTGCGAACCTCGCACTTCGTTTGATACTCAGGCCCTTGCCTGAAAATTTAGCCTATCTTATTAAAACGCTTGTTCTTGGGTGCGGATGTTACTTCCTAGTACATAGGCGACTAGGTTTAAAAATCAAATCCACTCAAAAGATAGGTCTGGCTGAAACCTTACGTGTTTGTTGGTTGATTATTTTAGCTGACTGTATCTATATTTCTGGGGGAGCTTTGGGTATTAGTAAGGCACCTCATATGATTGGTACCGCCTTGATTGTCGCCTTAGGAGCCGGTTTTTTTGAAGAATATGTTTTTCGTGGACTCTTCCTTAAACTCGCCTTCCAAGATGGTATTAGGTCTTCAAAACAAATTTTGGGGGCCGTTCTCTTATCAGCCTTATTTTTTGGATTGGCTCATCTAGGAAATCTCACCCACCAACCTTTGGATGCTACCCTGTTTCAAGTTTACTATGCCTCGGCTATCGGCATATTCTTTGCTGCTATTTACCTACGCACAGGTAGCCTCTGGTGGACTATCATTCTGCACTTTTTGGTTGACTTTACCAGTGTCTTGATGTCACAATCAACGCAGGCTGCTCCAGCTACAAGTATCTGGCATTTCATTCTCTGGTTACCACTCATTGCCATCGGACTCTTCCTCATTCGACCTAAAAAGTTGGATGCCATTAGACGTCTTAGTAACTGACACTTTATACAGCATTTCAAAAGTTAGACAAAAAAACTAACTTTTGGAGTGCTTTTCTTTTGTCGAAATCCCTTCTTCCAACCCTCTCAATCCTCACTACTCTTATAAGACCTGGCTTCATAAAAATTTCATATCAGGTCTTCATTGATTCCTATCAGGATTTTGCTGATATTAGACTTCTCATTTTGTTATAATATAGGTCACAATCATGTTTTTAAAAAAGGGGATGCTTATGAATTTTCAACAATGCCGCTATGTTCAGACTATAGCTGAAACAGGGTCTTTTAGTAAAGCTGCTAAGAAACTCTTTTTGACGCAACCCAATCTTTCAGCATCCATTCGTGATTTAGAGGAAGAACTAGGAGTTCTACTCTTTGAGCGCTCCAATACAGGAGCCAAACTGACTGATGATGGCCATGATTTTCTCAAATACGCCAAACGTATCCTTGGAGAGCTAGATCTACTAGAAGGACGCTATCGCAAGTCCTTCAAGAAATCATTCACTATTGCTAGTCACCACTATGATTTTTTGTCACTTCCCATGGCTCACATTGCCAAACGCTTTCGTAGTGATTATCAAGAATTTCAACTGATTGAAACAACCACCAGAAAGATTCTCAAAAGTGTGGAGAGTTTCGAAAGTGACTTGGGGATTATTTACCTTGATGAAGACAATGCCCACATCCTAGAGCGTAGTTTCAAACACATGGATTTGGCATTTACTCCGCTTGGGGAGTTTGAGACTAAGATTTTCTTGGGGCGTCAACATCCCTTAGCCAAGAAAAAATCCCTCAATCTCAAGGATTTAGAGGGCTATCCACAGGTCCGTTTTCGTCAGGAAAGTTCTGGTATTCACTTTGATGAGGACCCTCTGGAGGTTCTACCTGATCAACAGGTTATCTACAGTAATGACCGAGGTAGTGTCATGAATTTGCTCTGTGCCTCTGATAGTTATGCTTCTGGCCTTGGTATTGTCAACAGTTTTATCAAGGACCAGATTGTCCTAATCCCACTTAAGGACAGTCCCAAGCACACCTTGGGTATTGTGACCAATAATAAACAGAAAAAATCTGCAATTATCCAAGCATTTATCGAAGAAATCCAAGATAGCTTACTACCCCACCACTAAGGAGAAGAAAATGGAATTTCAAACACTTAACAACGGCATCAAAATCCCCGTACTCGGTTTTGGCGTCTGGCAAATTTTCGACCAAAAGGAATGTCAAAAAGCCGTAGAAGATGCTCTTTCTGTCGGCTATCGTCTGATTGATACAGCCAGTCTTTACCGTAATGAGAAGGCTGTGGGTCGTGCCATTAAGACTTCTGGCATTCCTCGTGAAGATATTTTCCTAACCAGCAAGGCCTGGATTAGCCAGCTCGGCTACGAAGATACCAAATTAGCCTTAAAAGAGACCCTCCGCAAACTAGATACTGACTATCTTGATTTATATTTGATTCATCAACCTTTTGGCGACTTACATGGTGCCTGGCGTGCTATGATTGAGCTTCAGCATGAAGGACTTATTAGAGCCATCGGGGTTTCTAACTTCTCAACAGGACGTTTGGCGGATTTTGCCTTGCAAACTCCTGTTGTTCCAGCAGTCAACCAAATAGAGTTGCATCCCTATAAACAACACAAACTTATCCAGAAAGCTGATAAGAAATTTGGTACTCTGACGCAAGCATGGGCCCCTTTTCACAGAGGAGAGGATGGTATTTTTCAGGACTCAACCCTAACTGCTATCGCTGAAAAACATGGCAAGACAGTTGCCCAGGTCATCCTCAGATGGCAAACCCAGCAAGGTATTCTAACCATCCCTAAAAGCACCCATATCGAACGGATGAAGGAAAACTTTGATAGCTTTAACTTTCACCTAAACCAGGCAGACCTTGATGCTATCAGTAAATTAGACCGATACCCAAATGCTTATGGTCCTGATGAAAGCGTGGAACGCATTAAGCATTTACTGAAATATAGTGTATAAGAAAACGAGTTCGACTGAACTCGTTTTAATGTTAAAAATGTCTTATTTAGATTGCCCTTAGGTAAGTAGGAGCACCCTTTAAAATTCAAAATAGGGAATGGAACAGAAGCCTTATTATTCAAAAGCGCTTCGTCATCCTATTTCCTCTTGAGGAAATCGCAAAAAACTAAATTGTTTTACCCAATCACACTTCCGTTTGGAACAGATGGGTCTACTGTCAAGACAGTGAGTTTGCCGTCATGTTCAGCAGAAAGAATCATACCTTGGCTGACATATTTTTTCATCATCTTACGTGGTTTGAGGTTCGCCACGACTTGAAGTTTCTTGCCAACCAATTCTTGTTCATTTGGATAGAATATAGCGATACCTGAGAGGATTTGGCGGTCTTCACCGTCACCAGCATCAAGACGGAAACGGAGCAATTTGTCTGAACCTTCGACTTTTTCTACTTCTTTAACTTCAGCGACACGGATTTCAACCTTGTCAAAGTCGTCAAATTTAATTTGGTCTTTTTCAGATTTAAGGTCGACCTCTTCTGGGTTCCATTCTTTTTCTTGTGGTTTGCCTGCGTTCATTTGAGATTGGATGTAGGCAATTTCTTCGTCCATGTCAAGACGTGGGAAGATTGGTGTACCTTTTGAAACGACTGTCAAATTGGGTGAAATATTATCAAATTTAAGAAACTTCTTCCCATCAAATAAATTAACTTTAGATTTTCGTTTAGAATCGATTTTCTCCATTCCAAGTTGATCTAAAATCTTATTAGAAGTCTTTACCATAAATGGGTGAATGAGATAAGCTATAACTCTCAAAGAAGCAACTAAATGGCTCATAACCTCTTCTAATTTTTCTATGTCGGATTTGTTATTAGTATTTCCTAACTTCCAAGGTTCAGTTTTATCAATATACTTATTAGCTTGATTAATAAGCGACCAAACTCTATCTAAAGCTTTTGGAAAATCCACTCTTTCCATGAACTTACAATAAGCTGATACGGTAGCATCTGAATATAACTCTAACGTCCTAGCTGGTGGATAGACAGTTTCCCAAGAACCATCTTCCATTTTAACCTGTTCTTCGTGTGAATATTTTTCAAATTTTGGTACTTGACCACCAAAATACTTGTTAATCATGGCAACTGTACGGTTGAGGAGGTTTCCAAGGTCGTTAGCCAACTCATAGTTGATACGGGCCACATAGTCTTCTGGCGTGAAGGTACCGTCTGAACCAACTGGAAGACTACGCATGAGGTAGTAACGGAGTGGATCAAGACCAAAACGCTCTACCAACATTTCTGGATAGATCACATTTCCTTTAGACTTAGACATCTTACCGTCTTTCATGACGAACCAACCGTGGGCAACAAGACGTGTAGGCAATGGCAAATCAAGAGCCATAAGGATGATTGGCCAGTAGATTGAGTGGAAACGAAGAATATCCTTACCAATCATGTGGATAATTTCGTGGTTTTCATCATTTTGCCAGAACAAATCAAAGTTACCATGCTCATCCTGACCATAACCAAGGGCTGTAATATAGTTGATAAGAGCATCAATCCACACATAAACCACGTGTTTTGGATCTGATGGGACTTTAACCCCCCAAGTGAAGGTTGTACGTGACACAGCCAAGTCTTCCAAGCCTGGCTCGATGAAGTTTTTAAGCATTTCATTCATACGACCATCAGGTTGGATAAATTCTGGGTGTTCTTTAAAGAAGGCCGTCAAACGGTCTGCATAGTTGCTGAGTTTAAAGAAATAGGATTCTTCAGACACTAGCTCCACTTCATGTCCTGATGGAGCCACACCACCAATGACATTGCCTTCTTCATCACGGTAAACTTCTGCAAGCTGGCTTTCTGTAAAGAATTCCTCATCTGAGACTGAATACCAACCCGAATATTCACCAAGGTAGATATCTCCTTGTTCCAAGAGGCGCTCGAAAACTTGAGCAACAACTTTTTCATGGTAATCATCAGTCGTACGGATGAATTTATCGTATGAGATATCCAAAAGTTGCCAGAGGTCCTTAACACCCACAGCCATACCATCCACATACTCCTGTGGTGTGATTCCTGCTTCTTCAGCCTTTTGTTGAATCTTTTGGCCGTGCTCATCAAGCCCAGTAAGGTAGAAGACATCATAGTTCATCATGCGTTTGTAACGTGCCAAGACGTCACAAGCAATGGTTGTATAGGCAGAACCAATATGCAATTTACCAGATGGGTAGTAGATAGGTGTTGTGATGTAGAATGTTTTTGTCATTTTAATTTCCTTTCATGTGTTAACAAATGGGCTAACACTGATGATATAACATCTTATTATAGCACGTTTTGGACACTAAAAAAACCAGACTAGCTGGTTTTAAAGCATATTCATTCAGAAAATCTGACAGTTACTTATTACTTTTCTTATAACGCTTAACTGCCTTTTGGTAGTTGGCATCTAATTGCTTAGCATCCTTGCCTGAAAGATGCTTATAACTCCGCTTTTCGATGGCCTTTCCTTTTTTGTCAAATATGATTACCGTCAACTGATTACCTTTAGCCTCATAACTGATTTTTCCTTCACTTCGTCGCTTATAAAGATCAATCAGCTTTTTCTCCATTTGATCGATGGCCTTTTGGCTGACAAGTGCACTGGCCTTATAGTATTTTTGAACAATGCTATGAACTTCTTTTTGGTAGTCTTTAGGAGTCACTAAGGGCTTAAACGTTCTAGACCAAGCACTAACCTTATAGTTTTTTCCCGTTTCGAAGTCAATAGGAGACACATTGTCAAATGACCCATAACTACTCTCAAAGGTATAGTAAGTGTACTCTTTAGCTTCTTGGTCTTCAACACGCATAAAATCCTTTAGCTTTGTTCCTTCATAACCAGGTTTACCGTCCATCCAGGTCTTGGTCGTACTGTTATAATACTTAGCCGTTTGCAATTGGTAAAGACCATCAGCTATTTTCCCTGTGTGATGCCTCCAAAACACATAGCCTCCACCCATTAGACCTAAAATTATTAGGATTCCGGCAAGGCCTTTGACTAAAAAACGATGCCATTTAAATTTTGAACCTGCATTAACTGATTTTTTGTACATATTTTTCTTTTTCCTCTTCATTGTCCACTGTTTAATGATTAACTGAAAACAACTATCTTTTATTGTAGCAAAAATTATGGAAATATTTCTGTGATTATTTTCATAAAAGAAAAAACCAGACTAGCTGGTTTTTGTTCATTTCACATTTAACTAGGAATGAAAGAGTTTTTTATCAGCTCTAACATCGCGCTCATATTCGTAATCTAGTTTTTTCTCTTCTTCTTTTGTTAGGCGTTTAAAGACTTTTTCTTCTGAAAGTTTGCCTTTTTTATCATAGATAAGGACAATAATTTTATCGCCATTGACCTTATAGTGAACCGTCTCTTTAAGAGATTTTTTATAATCCTTAATGTAGACTTTTTTACTATCGTCGATATCAGATTTAGTGGTATATTCGTCCACTTTATAACGATTATCTACAGCTTTCTCAACGACTTTTGTGTAATCAGCCAAAGACATTGTTGGTGTGAGCGTTCTAGACCAGTTATCAAGACGGAAAGCTTTTTCGGTATCATAATCCGTAAAGTCAACCAAGTTAACCGCACCAGCCAAGGTGTAGTTATAAAATTTCAACTGATTGCCTTTAACTTTAACAAAATCACCGTCTTTTAACTTCCCTTTCTCGTAGGATTCCATACCATCAACCATCTTTTTCTTGTCCTTATCATAATAGCGATAAGTTTCTATTTGATAGGTTCCTTCTGAGATTTTACCTCCCTGTAGGTGGAAATAGGCATAGCCACCAAAAGAAAGTGCAATTAGTACAACTGCTCCAATAACAGAAGCAATAATGATCGTCACTGTCTTAGACAAGCCTTTTTTAGGTGCCACAACTGGTGTCCCTTGTCCAGTCACTGGCCCACTCACCTGAACTTGTGGCTGGCTGTTCTCTGCCACAGGCTCTGAAGCTACAAATTCACCGTTAGCTTTAGCCTGTTGAATTTCTTCCTCGCTTGGTTTGCGATTATTGATTGTTTCAAAATAATCTAACCATTCTGTTTCGTTCATAAAAGTCCCCTTTTTTCATTGATACTCCTATTTTACCAGAAAAATGCCAAAAATCCATTTGACTATTTTCATAAAAAGAAAAGCAGTACCCGACTTTATGCCTGATACTACTTTACTAGACTTATGAATGTTAAATTCTATCAACGCTCTTTTTACTGCTACTGCTAGAGCTTGATTTTGAATCGCTACCATAGTCGTCACTATAGCCGTAACCATAGTCACTTCCATAGTCACTTCCATAATCACTACCGTAACCATAACCATAATAGTCCTTGAAGTCATCGTATTGATTGCTATAAGACTTCAGCTCTTTCTTATAATCCTTGACAGCGTCTTTATAATCATCCCAACGTTTGTCTGCATCAGATTTACTTAAACGTTTAAGGGTAATACGTGACTCAAGCTTTCCTTTTTTATCATAAGTAGTCAGAGTGTATTCATCACCATGTTTGACATAAGTACGTTTTTCCTTCAAGGTATCTTTATATTCTCTTGTTGTTTTTTTAACGACTTTGTCAGCTGCCTCTTTGGTATAGAACGAATAGTCTTTTCTCATCTTTTTCATGAAGTCTTTTGTGGCATCTTCGACTTGATCCGCATTTAAAACTTGACTTTGTGTTTTATTCCACGGATCAAATACCTGAGGAACATCCATCTCATAGTCTATCAAACTAACATATGATTTATTGTCACTCTCTAATAAATTGTAGGTTCTAGATTGATTATTCTTTACAACTACAAAAGACTGCACGTCCAAACCTTCGTCCTTGTATTCATCTAAGCCATCAACCATTTTATCTTTGTCTTCATCATAACGAGAGAGAGAAACGACTTCATAGGTTCCATCTACAATTTTTCCTGACTGATAACGCCATAATGAATAGCCACCAACAGAAAGTAAAATCACTGCCACAGCACCCAAGACTGATGCTAGAATAATCTTGGCTTTTTTTGACATTCCTTTTTTCACTGGCATGGCTTGTTGGAAGGTTGCTGTTGTTTGGGCAAACTGAGGCTGTTGCGTCATAGAAATAACAGGTTCAGCTGGTTTAATTTTTCTTGGTTCATTAGCCTGTCCAGTTGCTCCAAAGACATTAGGTCGCTCAAGAATAAACTCCCCTGCTGCTTGAGCTTGAGCTAATTCTGCTGGACTTGGTTTGCGACCGTTGACTAATTCAAAGTACTCAATCCACTCTTGCTGGTTCATAATAATCTCCTTTTTATTGGTCTACAAGTCTATTGTACCAAAATTAATGATGAAATAGTATTTGACAATTATCATAAAGCCTGTAAGTTTTTTAATAAACCATTAGGCTACAATTCTCGATAGTAAAGAGCTGCTTGGTCGGTAAGTGGGTTCAACGCCAGATGGCATAATCTCCATAATGATCCCAGCCCTTATGATACTCCAAGGCATACTCATAATCCCCATCATAACCACTTTTGAGTTCTTCGGCTTCCTCTGAGCTTAATCGTTTAAAAGTTCTACGCGACTCAATATGTCCATCATCAGCATAAACAGTCAGAACGAGACCATTAGGACTCTTTTCATAAGTTCTTTTTTGCTTCAACATTTTTTTATAATCATCTACACACCTCTGGACAGATACTTCCTTTACTCTTGAATACTCCTCTCCCTTTTTAGAAATCTTATCAATATAAGAAATCACTAGAGCTTTATATTCAGAGACTGTTAGATCCTGTTTCAAAGTCCCAGTACGTGGGTCAAAAGTCTGTGGGATCTTTTCATCGTGCTCAAATGGTGAGACAAAAGGTTCCCCATCCCCCACAAAAACATAATAAAATTGAGATTTCATATTCTCAACAACTATAAAATCCTCATATAAGCTATCATTATTCTCTCCCCGCTCAGTCCAATTTATCAATTCATTGGAATATGCTGATTTAGCCTCATATTTTACCATCTGATAGGTGCCATCCGGAATATGATTCTCTTGATACTTCCAAAACCTTCCCTCTCCAATGGCTATTAAGACTACCGCCACAAGGCCTAGAACCGAAATAATAGCAATCTTCCATTTTTTTGCCTTAGTCATACTTCTCCCCTCCTTATTGGCCTATTCTTCAATACTATTTTACCAAAAATAGGGGAATAGCTAGTGACAGGACAGCAAAGGAAAAAGCCAGCATTATTCGCTGACCTTCCTATATCTTAAAGAAACAATTGACTTTTCTTTTAATTAACTTTTTCTGATCTATTAATCATCAGAATCTTCTTGACGTTCTTTTTTATCTTCTTCAACTGCTCTGTCATAATCAGCTAGTCTTTCTCTAGAATCCTCTTTTGATAAACGTCTAAAAGTTCTCTTTAAAAATAATTTCCCGTCCTCATCATAATTCTTCTCTGTAAACATATCACCATTTTTCTCATATAACACTGTCGTTTTTGATTTTTTCTGGTAAGACTCCTTAACATCAAAATAAGTGTCGTTGATAAACTTTGGATAGTTTTTTCTTAATTTCGTAAACTCAGATTCATACTCCGAAAACGACATCTGAAATTTAGCCTGCTTTTCCCAAGGATACAACTTTAAGGTGTTTACAGTTGAGTCATAGTCAGTAGGATTAACATAACTACCCGAGTCTAATTTCCAAAAAGAATGATATTGGTAATTATCTCCTTTAACAACTACAAAGTCATATAATGGCACACCATCTTTAGCAGACTCTTTCTTAATTTCTATCCACTTCTTCTTTTCATAATCATAATATTCACCATATACCTCTTCATAAACTCCTGAAGCAAGCTTTCCAGATTGGTAACGCCAAAGGCTATAGCCTCCAACTATCAATAAGATCGCAGTAAGAACCCCTAGAATAGAAAATACTACTGTTTTAGTTTTCTTGGTAAGTTTCCTTTTTGGTTTGGGCAGTTTATCCATACTCTCAAATTCCGGAGTAACAGGTTGTGTTATTTGTTGAGTACCTACATTAAAAGACTGATCCTGGCCCTGTTGATTTACTCGAGTCGTTTTTTCAATTGATACCGTCTGTTGGAGATTCGGACTAGCACTCACAAACTCCCCAGCCTCTTTTGCAGCCGCAAACTCTTGTGGAGTCGGTTTACGATCGTTTATCACCTCAAAATATTTAATCCAATCTTTCTGATTCATTATTAATCTCCTTTTAAATGAAATATTTATATTATTATTTTATCAGAAAAACCAATAAATCAATATTTAGTTTTATTATATTAAAGTATTGCCATATAAAAAAGGCTTGAAAATATCAGCTCTCAAACCTCTTTCTTACTTTCTATTTTTTAACATCCTCAGCACCAATGACTGGATATTCGGTCAATTCTGATGCTACTTCTTCAGCCTGGTCTGATCCTTCTGATTTTTCCTCAAGATCAAACTTAGGTACATCTTTTTCATAAGCATTAATGATGTCAGCTACGACTGGGTGACGGACGACATCACTGGCAGAGAAATGAACAAAATCAATAGACTTGATACCCTTCAATTTTTCCATAGCATCAATAAGACCTGACTTAACACGACGTGGAAGGTCAATCTGGCTCATGTCCCCATTGACAATCATCTTAGAATTAAAGCCAAGACGCGTTAAGAACATCTTCATCTGCATGATGGTCGTATTTTGCGCCTCGTCAAGGATAACAAAAGCATCTTCAAGGGTCCGACCACGCATATAGGCGAGTGGCGCAATTTCAATAATTTCACGTTCCATGAGACGGGTCGTCTGCTCTTTACCGAGGATTTGATAAAGGGCATCATAGACAGGGCGAAGGTAAGGGTCTACCTTTTCCTTAAGGTCTCCTGGTAAGAAACCAAGACTTTCGCCTGCCTCAACAGCCGGACGGGTTAGCACAATACGTTTCACCTGACCACGCTTAAGTGCTGTGACAGCTAGGGTAACTGCTAGAAAGGTTTTTCCTGTACCTGCTGGACCAATCCCAAAGACCACATCATGATTTTTAATACTATCAACGTAGACCTTTTGTCCCAAGGTCTTCACTCGAATTGGTTTACCACTATTGTCCTTGATAATTTCTTCTTCATAAAGGGCAACAAATTTGTCAATCGAACCATCCTGAGCCATGGTTAGAGCTGCCACAACATCTGAAGTGTTAACCAGCATCCCTCGCTCCACTAAAACGAGGAGGGCTTGAATGGTCAAACGTGCCAATTCAACGCTTTCCTGATCGTCTCCAAGAATTTGGACACGCTCTGTTCTAGCATGAATGATAAGGCCCAAGTTATCTTCAATGAGTTTTAGATGACGCTCATTGGTTCCAAAAAGCGACAAGACATCATCTGGGTGATTAAGGGTAATTTCAACAGAATACTCTTGCAAATAGAGTTCCTCTTTCTTAAGTATTTTTATCCATTATATCAAAAAAATCACGCTAAGCGTGACTTTTTATCATTCTGACTTATTCATTAAATGACACGTGAACGTGGTCATAGTGGTTTTCAGTAACGCTACCACGGTCTGGCATTTGGTTCCATGTGTTAGCTGGCCCGTAGATATTATCTACTGGTGCGTAGAATTGTTGTCGATAGATGACATATGAGATACCTGCATTTGAGATATTGTCTACAGCATATTGAGCGACTTGATTACCAACTTCTGAACCAACTGGTACCATAACGTCAACGGCAAGTCCTTTACCATGGTCTTGAGGATCACCTTCACGGTAACCACCGATATCAGTAAGACCGAATTTTGATGCTACATCTTGACGGAAAGCTTCAGCTTGTGGTTGAAGGTGTGGATCCGTTGGAAGCGTGTTTGTTGAAGCAGGTTGTGCTGCTGGCGCCTCTGAAGCCGCTGGGGCTTCTGAAGCTACTTCTGATGTTGCTGCTGGTTGCTCTGCTGGAGCTTCTGAAGCCGCTTGGGCCTCTGAAGCTGCCTCTGATGTTGCTGCTGGTTGCTCTGCTGGAGCTTCTGAAGCCGCTGGGGCCTCTGAAGCTGCCTCTGATGTTGCTGCTGGTTGCTCTGCTGGAGCTTCTGAAGCCGCTGGAGCCTCTGAAGCTGCCTCTGATGTTGCTGCCGGTTGCTCTGCTGGAGCTTCTGCAGGCTGTGCTGTTTTTTCTTCAGCTGCTGGTGCTGGAGCTTCTGCAGGTTTTGCTTTTGCTGATGCCGTTACATGATCAATGGCATCGGCAACTGGTTGTTCAGTATCTGCGTAAGCTGGTGCTTCAGATGCTGAAGCGATAGCTTCTGTCACTTCTGAAACAGCTTGTGTTGATTCTTCTGTAGCAGGAGCAACTGTAGCCGTTGTGTCTACTGAATCAACAGGAGCAGACAAATCTGTTGTTGCTACAGCTTGTCCGTTTACTGTTACTTCGTTAGTTGTCAAGTTAGCCTCTGCAACAACAGATGCATTTGAAGTTTCTGAAGCTGGTGTTTCAACTTTAACTGATACTGCTTGGTTATCAGCGTTGTAAGTTGTTGTCAAGACTGTTCCAGGGAAAATCAAGTCAATGTTTGTGATTTGGTTGATATTAGCCAAAACATTTACATCGATTCCCATTGCTTCTGCGATACTACCCAAAGTGTCACCGTATTGAACAGTGTAAGTTTGTTGGTTATCACTAACAGCGATGTCGGCTTTGATTTGGTCCACTGAACGGGCAGTCCAATTGGCTACTTCATCAGCATGTACATGACTAGCAGCAAAAAGTGAAAGAGCTGCGGTCGAGTATAGAAGTGCCTTAGTTGTTTTTGATTTTGATAACATGTATAAATTCATTCCTTTTTTAACAATTTTAACACTTACAATAATACCACACTTCTCGTCAAAAAAGTGGCAAATTATTGCACTTTAAAGCAATTACTAACTAGTTGTAATACGCCTAATTTATTGAAAAAAAGCTGAGACATTTGTAAAAAAATGTAACAATTCATTCTCCCTCAACTGCTGTTTTCTTGAAAATGTTTTTGTCAAGATAGGTCTGTCCTTTAATAGGAATTAAGCACTATTAATGCGCTAGATAGTCTTCCCAAATATGATCAAATTGACCTAGATTGAAAGAGAAACTAGCCTGATCTTCCAAGTAGCGACTCACCTCTTCAAAGTCATCAGTATGTTTAGGAAAGGTTGAATCGTCAAACGCCAAGTCAGCTAAAATGGCTACTGGTTCATTGGATTTAGGATTACGTTGCGTCATCAGCCAAGTATAAAAAGATTTTCTCATACTTTCTCCTAACTGATTAATTCTGTTCCGAACTGATCTTGTTTGATTTTTTTAGCCTTCATCAAACCACCCAAGGCCTTTTTAAATTGCCCCTTTGAAATACCAAAGGTTGCCTTTATATCTGCTGGTGATGATTTATCGTTCAGAGTCATAAAACCACCGTTGCTTTCTAAATAGGTCAAAATCATTTGAGCATCATTTTCAAGCATCTCAAAAGAACGTGGTTTCAAAGACAAATTCAAGGTACGATCGACCTCACGAAAACCAATCACACGGGCTTCAAGGACTTGACCCAAGCGTGGCTCAGCATAACGTTCTGACGGATGGATGAAACCAAGCATGTTATTTTCTGGTAGGTAAACAAAGGTTCCTGAGAGCTTGAGACGATAGGCGATAGCTGGCCATTTTTGATTCTGCATATTGTCATAGGCAGGCCCAGCCATACGTTGAAAGACTTCAGGTTCAGCAGGAAGCCCCCAAATACGGTCTTTTTTATCGACGTCTAGTTTGATGTAGAGTTTATCACCCTTCTTAGGCCAAAGCTCTTTGAGTTCCGGCAGCACATCAAGAGAGACGGCAATTTCTTTATCTGGGATTCCCACATCCACAAAGACACCTAAATTCTTACGAACCTCAGTGACTTCTCCCCAATCATAAGAATCACGAGTTGCCTTAATTTCCTTTTGTGTCAAACGTGATTTCTGCTTGCTGTCAGTGTAGGCAAAGCCTGTTACCATGTCACCAATCGCATGATTTCCTTCATTTTTAGCCAAAGCAAAGGTCACGCCATCCTTTTGGACAAAGTAAAAGCGATCATTTTCATCAGTTACTAAGGCAGTAATGATGGTTCCAAGTAGTGTATTCATATTTTTCCTCAAAAAGAGAGCCGGACAAGGAAGCTAACATAGTCCATGCTTTTTTGCTTCTGTCCCACTCTCCTTATTTTTCTATTGATTAAACAGTAAGGAGTTCTTTTTCCTTTTCTGCTGTCATGCTGTCGATTTTTTTAACAGCATCGTCTGTTGCTTTTTGGATATCCTTTTCAAGACCTTTCAATTGGTCCTCTGTGATTTCCTTGTCTTTTTCTTGCTTTTTAGCTTCATCCATAGCATCACGACGGATGTTACGGATAGCGATCTTAGCATTTTCACCAACTTTTTTAACTTCTTTAGCCAATTCCTTACGAGTTTCTTCTGTAAGTGCTGGGATAACCAAGCGCACAACAGAACCGTCGTTTGCTGGGTTAATACCAAGGTCAGATTCGTTGATGGCACGTTCGATATCAGCGATTGATCCTTTATCAAATGGTGAAATCAAAAGAACACGTGCTTCAGGAACAGTGATTGAAGCCAATTGATTAAGAGGCGTTGGGGCACCATAATATTCGACTGTGATGCGGTCAAGAAGTGAGGCATTGGCACGACCTGCACGGATTGAACCAAATTCGCGAGCCAATGACTCATGTGAGTGGGCGAAGCGTTCTTTAGCTTTTTCAATAATTGCGTTTGACATAATTTCTCTCTTTCTTACTTGTGTGCGTCTGCTTTATTTGAAACGGTAGTTCCGATGTGTTCACCTAGAATAACACGTTTAATATTACCTGGTTCATTCATGTTGAAGACTACGAGGTCAATGTCGTTATCCATTGACAAGGTAGAGGCTGTTGCGTCCATAATTTTAAGACCACGTTTGATAACTTCCACATGGGTCAATTCATCAAATTTAACCGCATCAGCATTCTTACGTGGGTCATCATTGTAGACACCATCCACACCATTTTTCGCCATAAGAATAGCGTCAGCCTCAATTTCAGCGGCACGGAGGGCTGCTGTGGTATCAGTTGAGAAGTATGGAGAACCGATACCTGCTGCGAAGATAACGATACGTCCTTTTTCAAGGTGACGAAGGGCACGACCTCGGATATAGGGTTCAGCCACAGATTTCATATCAATAGCCGTTTGAACACGTGTGTCAACACCAAGTTGTTTCAAACTGTCTGCCATAACAAGGGCATTCATAACTGTTCCAAGCATCCCCGTATAGTCCGCTTGAACACGATCCATTCCTGCTTCGGCTGCAGGTTCGCCACGCCAAAGGTTACCACCACCGATAACCAAGGCGATTTGAACACCTGATTCTGCGACTTCTGCTATTTCTTTAGCCATTGTTTGTACGGTTGGAAGATCAATCCCAACACCACGTTCACCAGCCAAAGCTTCACCTGAAAGTTTAATGAGGACACGTTTGTATTTTGGTTCTACCATGATTTCTCCCTATTAACTATGTTGTTTTTCTGATTGTATTCTTGGCTCAGATTTATCATTCCTAATCCGTAAATGACCATCTTTTTAAGAAGGAGATTAAGCTCTTACAAGCTCTTTCCAGATTGACAAATGGTCTCTTTATGACAAAGCGAACACTAAATCTTCATCCTTACTATTTTATCATAAATTAGGGTTTTCACCTAGTCAAATATTTTAAAATATCCTTACAAGATGACCGTAAAAGTGATGGTGTCATCTTTGTAGGAGGCAAATAGACGCCCTTTAAATAATTTGACCATGCTTTGAGCCATGGATAGGCCTATGCCAAAACCTTTATTTTCCTTGTTATTATGAGATTCTTCGATACGATAAAAGCGCTCAAAAAACTTACTATAATCGACTGCCTTACCATCTTTATAGGTATTTGACACTTCTAAGCGAGCCCGCTTACGTGTTCTTCCGACTTGGCGGAGCCTTACAGTAACCGTCCCTTCTGGGTCACAATACTTGTTAGCATTATCCACAAGGAGAGTTACAAGTTCAAAGAGAGACTTTTCTTCGGCCTTTACATGGATATCTGGAGAAATATCCATAAGGAAGGATTTCCCGTCACGAACAACTGGTCCCTTAAAGTCCTCTGCTGCATCCTCAGTAACATACGAAAAATCCACATCTTGAAGAACGATATCAGGATGCTCCTCAAGCCGAGATAAAGCCACAAGCGAATTGATTAGAGTGGTCAATCGTGCTACCTGGTCGTTAGTAGACTTGGTCCATTCGTTTTCCCCAGTCATGAGTTCCTGTAGCTCCGTGTTGGCAGAAATAATGGCCAATGGGGTCTTCAATTCATGACCTGCATTTGTGATAAAACGCCGTTGCTTTTCATAGTTTCGAATGAAGGGGCGAATGACGATTCCAGACAAAGCACTGACAATAACGACAAAAAAGATGAAGCCAAACAGTGATAAAAGGATACAAAGACTCATTAAAGCTTGGGAAGAATTATAATAAGAAGACGTGTCCAAAAAGACTACCAAAACCTTATTTTTACTGACCTTACTTACTTGATAGCTAAGATTGATGTTTTTTTCTCGAATCGTTCCAAGATTACTCGTCATACGGCTAGCTGCAAGTGCATAACTAACAGCCTCATCATCATCTATTAAAGAAATATGACTGGTATCTTGGCTGACCACTTTATCACCAGACAAGGTCACGCTGAAAAATCGAAAACTGTCTGAAGGAATCTCACGTCCTTGATTGATCTCAATTTTTGTGGTTTTCCCAAAGCTACCATTATTTTCCGAAAGGGTGTTGAGTACCTTGCTAATTTCCTGCTCCGTCTGAAAAGACCTCACGGTATTGATGATTCCCACCATAAAGACCAAGATAAAGAGAATGGCCAAGGAAGCAATCGTAATAAATTGCAGGCGTAATCGTCTAAACATGTCCTACTCCTCTCTCATTAGCTCAAGACAAAAGTCGCCACCCTTTTCGCCCAAAATGCTAATATCAGCCTTAATAGCTTGCAATTTCTGGCGCAGATAGGAAATATAAACCCAGACAATTGATTCATCAACGTCATCTTCATCAGCCCAGATGGTTTTAAAGAGGTGCTCAGTGCTTAACTTCTTGGTAGGATTGTGCATGAAATAAGCCATTAACTTGGTCTCACGACTTGAAAGGCGAATACTATTGCCAGCCACTAACTCTTGATCCTCTTGGTCCAAACAAACCGAGCCAAGCGTCAAAACTTTTGCCGTAAATGTTTCACTAAAACGGCGCTCCAATGAACGCAAACGAGCCAAAAGTTCCTTTAGAGACATGGGCTTGGTCAAGTAGTCATCCGCACCAGCATCAAGTCCCGTCACACGATCATCAATTTCGGCCATGGCCGTCAACATAATGACATGCGTGGTATTCCCAGTTGAGCGAATTTCTCTTAGGGCTTCAATACCTGTTTTGATGGGCATCATGATATCCATGATCATCACTTGATAGGCATTCTGGGCAGCCAAATCCACTGCTTCTTGCCCATTAAAGGCCTGATCCACTTCGTACCCCTGATGTTCAAGAGCTGCTTTATAAACCCGAGAAAGGTCTTCCTCGTCCTCTGCTAATAAAATTTTCAGAGCCATCTTAGTCCCCTCCTTCTTGAATTAAATTACGAATGGTCTGCATGGTCAAATCACATGAAGCCAATTCATCTGCGCAACGCTTAAGCTCACGGGTGATCATTTCTGTATTCTTGATATCATGCTTGTACTTCATCTGATGTTCCAGACTGGCCCAGGAATCCTGAGCAATAGTACGAAGTTGAACCTCTACAAAATAAGTACCTTTGGCCTGACCTAAAACATCTGGAAAGTCTGTTTCTATTTCCAAAATGAGGTGATAAGAACGATAACCGTTAGGCTTGGCATTTGAAATATAATCCTTCTCATTGTGGACCGTGACACCAGGAATAGCCTTTATCACTTCGATAGTTTTGTAAATATCATCAACAAAGCCACAAACGATACGGATTCCAATACTGTCACAAATTTCCTTGAGGGCAGACTGGCTAGTCTCAGGCAAATTCTTCCGACGACACTTTTCACGCATGGAGTCACTTTCCTTAATCCGTGAAATAAAATGTTCATAGAGTTTAAAGCCTGTTTCTTTTTTGCTCGCAATATTAGCCGCAATAATAGGGTCTGTTATTTCTTGTAAAATGTTGGGGAGATACTGAGCATATTCCCCATAAATACTTGAAGTTGACATAAAAACCTCCTCTAATAGCGTTTCTTCATTATAGCATAGATAGGCTTAAAAATAAGGAATGAGCCTAATAGAGCTAGCATTGTGACTATGAAAAAAATCCAGCCGAAGCCAGATTCATTTTACATCTCTAAGTTTTCCTTCCACTTGACTATTCTTCAAGAGATTTGACAAAAGGCCAGTTGCCCAGCTTGTGTTTTTCATAAGTCAAAACCTTGTAACCACATAGCTTATAGCCATTCTTCTCATAAAAAGGTACATTATAGTCACGGTTAGTAATCAAGCCAAGACTACGGCCTCCTGTGCTACGCACAAAGGGTTCAACACCTTCAAGTAAGAAGCGACTTCCGATTCCCTTTCTTTGAAAATCGGGGGTTACCGCCAACATCATCAGGTACCAGTCGTATTCTGCAGAATCTTCCAAATGTCTCTCTGATTCTTCGACAAAGTTAAAATATTTAAACAACTTGGTAATACTGATGAAACGGAACAGCTTGGTCGCTCCATTTTGCAAATAGTTAAGCATGGAAACCGTCTGATGTTGCAAAATAGCTACCGCAACAATGCGACCATCCTGTTCGGCTACCAAGCAAGAATCCATCTTTATTGCCAAACGCACTAACATTTCCTGTAAGGCTAAGACAAATTCCTGGTACTGCTCAGGTTTCTTTAAATTACTGGCAATCATTGAGAGATAGGGATAATCTTCAAAGGCATCTGCACATACTTGTGCAACTTCCTGAACTTCATCTTGTCTTGCTTGACGATATTGCATGACGGGTCTCCTAATCTATCTGTTTTTTCTCAGTATAACATAAAACGCACGACCTATAGTCATACGTTTTATGAAAATTTGTTAAATATTATAATTTTGTAAGAAAATCCTAGGTAACTTCTTCGGTAAACTGACTATTATAAAGATCAGCGTAGAAACCATCTGCCGCCATAAGGTCAGCATGATTACCCTGTTCAATAATATTACCATCTTTCATCACAAGGATAAGGTCAGCATTTCGAATGGTTGACAAACGATGGGCAATGACAAAGGAAGTACGACCTTCCATAAGCTTGTCCATAGCTTTTTGAATCAATTCTTCAGTACGGGTGTCGACTGATGATGTCGCCTCATCCAAAATAAGGAGAGGTGCGTCCTTAAGAAGGGCACGGGCAATGGTCAAAAGCTGTTTCTGACCAACTGAAAGTGTAACCGAGTCATCCAAATAAGTATCATAACCTTTTGGAAGCGTGGTGATGAAGTGGTGAACACCGACAGCCTTGGCCGCAGCAATGACTTGCTCGTCAGAAATTTTTTCTTGGTTGTAAATCAAATTATCACGAATAGTACCTTCAAAGAGCCAAGTGTCTTGAAGCACCATAGAAAATTGATCATGGACAGTTCCACGTTTCATATCATTAGTATCCACACCGTCAATAGTGATACGACCTCGGTCGATGTTATAGAACTTCATAAGCAGGTTAACAATAGTCGTCTTACCAGCACCCGTTGGACCAACGATAGCAATCTTTTGTCCAGGTTTTGCGACTGCTGAAAAATCATGAATAATAGTCTTTTCAGGCGTATAACCAAAGGAAACATGGTCAAAGACAACTTGACCCTTAGTATCTGTCAACTCAGCTGTCTTGGCTGACTCGTCATCCATATCTTTTTCTTCCAAAAATTCAAAGATACGCCCAATAGCTGCAGTTGCTGATTGGAGTTGTGTAATTCCTTGCGCAATTTGAGAAAGGGGTTGTGAGAAGATACGAACATAGGTCATGAAGGCTACCACATCACCAATAGTCAAGCTTCCGTCAATAACCTTAATAGCTCCCACAAGACAGACCATAACGTAACCAAAGTTCCCAATGAAAATCATAAGTGGCATCATAATACCTGAGATAAACTGAGACTGCCATATCGACTTATAAAGTTTATCGTTTAGGGCCTTGAATGCCTTACTGCTCTCTTCAGTGGCATTGTAACTCGTTACAACTGCTTGACCTGTGTAGATTTCTTCGATATAACCGTTGATATTAGCCAGATTATCTTGTTGGCGTTTAAACAATGGTTGCGAGAAGCCCATGATAAAGCCTACAAGAACAAATCCTATCAAGACAGAACCAATGGCGGTAAAGGCCATGCTGACATTCGAATAGAGCATCATAATGATAGCTGCCACCAAGAGAACACTGGACGTAATTAAGGTACCCAGTCCTTGACTGAGCGATTGTCCCAAAAGGTCAACGTCATTGGTCACACGAGAGAGGGTGTCTCCTTGGGAGTGACTATCAAAATAATTAAGAGGAACACTGTTAATTTTCTTTTGGATAGCGGTACGGAAACGTTGTGAAAAGCGTTGTGTAACCGTCGCAACCGTAAAGCTTTGCAAATAACCAACAATGGCTGAGATAGCATAGAGAACAGCCAAGGTTAAAGCAATGCTGCCCACCTTGTCTAAATCAATACCGGGAATAATTCCCATCTTAGTTGGCGTAATCCCATCAGTAATAAGATTGGTGATTTCTTTTAATTTATCAGGTCCAATAACTGTAATGACCGCTGAAATAATAGCCCCAAAAATCGCTAAGACAAAGGGAATTTGAAAGCCTTTAATATAGGGTTTTAAGCGTTTATAGGACGATGTTTTTGGCTTATTTTCCATTTTCTAACTCCTCCTTAGACAATTGTGAATAGGCAATTTCTTGGTAGACTTCATTATTAGCCAAGAGTTCCTTGTGGGTTCCTTGACCAACAACCTTACCTTGGTCAAGCACCAAGATTTGATCGGCATCCATAATGGTAGAGATACGTTGAGCAACAATCAACTTGGTCATATCTTGTGTTTTTTCAGCTAATTCTTGACGCAGTTTACGGTCTGTCTTATAGTCCAAAGCTGAGAAGGAATCGTCAAAAATCAAGATTTCAGGCTTACGAGCCAAGGCACGCGCAATAGCCAAACGTTGTTTTTGTCCACCTGAGAAATTAGACCCAGCTTGAGCCACTTCTGCCCTAAGTTGACCTTCTTTATTTTCAACAAAGTCTTTTCCTTGAGCCAATTCGAGAGCATCCCAAATCTTAACATCATCAAGGGGACTATTATTGCTGGTTCCCATCGTCATATTTGACGTGATGTCCCCTGAGAAAAGTACTGCCTTTTGTGGAATATAACCGACAATATTGTGCAAGGTGTCATGGTCATACTGACGTACATCTACACCATCAACCTTGATAGTCCCTTGCGTGGCGTCGTAAAAACGTGGGATAAGGTTGACAAGCGTTGATTTACCAGAACCAGTCGAACCAATGAAGGCAACCGTATCCCCCTTCTTAGCTTTGAAGCTAACATGCTCCAGAACAGGCTCTGAAGTTTCAGAATAACGGAAGGAAACATCATCGAATGCGACAGTACCGACTTCTTTAGGCTTTTCAGAGTTGTTTTCAGGGTAAGAAACTGAAGATTGGGTATCTAAAACTTCATTGATACGTCCAGCTGCTACAACGGCACGTGGAAGAAGGAAGAAGACAACAATCATCATCATGAATCCCATAACAACCTGCATGGCATAAGAGGAGTAAACCACCATATCTGAGAAGAGATGGATTTTATCTTCCATGGCACCAGCAATCTTAGTTGGATCTGTTGGAATCTTAACATCTTCAATCAAATGCGCACCAATCCAATAAATAGCTAAGGTTAAACCACTGGATACAGCTGTCATAACTGGTGTTAGTAAGGCAAAAGAGCGTCCGATAAAAAGATTATTTCGAGTCAAGGCTGTATTGGCATCTTCAAATTTATCCTCTTGATAACTTTCGGCGTTATAGGCACGCACCACACGAATTCCAGTAAGAGATTCACGTGTCACGCTATTGAGTTTATCTGTCAGAGTTTGAATCAAGCGTTGTTTAGGCATAACCATGATTAAAAGGAAAAGCAAGAGAATGGCAATCACCGCCACAGCAACGAGCAAGGCTAGGAGCCAATTTCCATTTTTATCTGCAATCTTAGTAATCGCCCAGATTGCCATGATTGGCCCTTGTGTAACAACCTGTAACCCCATGGTAAGGACCATCTGCAACTGGGTAATATCATTTGTCGTACGGGTCAAAAGACTAGGTATGGAGAATTTCTTAATCTCAGCATCCGAAAAATCAAGAACCTGATGGAAAATATCATCTCGAAGACGAGTAGTGAAACTTGCCGCTGTTCTGGCAGCTAGAAATCCAACTGCTACAGAGGCCATAAAGCCCGCAAAGGACATCAAAAGCATTCGCATCCCTGGGACATCCGTATTCCAGGCGAAAATATCTGATGCTTTAGTCCCCTTGGTTGATAAGAGGGTTGTGATGTCAGACATATAGTCTGGAATTTTCAAGTTTAGATAGACGTTCAAGCAAACAAAAATCACAGCTAAGACAATCATACTTAACTCTTTTGCCGTCAAACGTTTAAATATTTTAAACATAAGTTACTCCTTATTTTTCTCTAAATTCTTGCGAATTTGATGAAAGACTCGAAAAGCCGTCTCGGCATCTTCTTTTGATATACCTTCTAACAACTGCTCATGAATGGCCTCTCGGAAATGTTCGACATCTTGGGCCTTCTTTTTGCCCAAGTCTGTCAGATGTACATACTTGTAGCGTTTGTCCTTATCTGATGTCACCAATTCAACGAAACCATTTTTCTCCATCCGTTTGACCAGATTACTAGCCACCGATTTAGAGATACATAGTCTTTTCTCAATGTCTTTAATAAAAATTTCCTTATCTTGGTTGTCAGACAAATACTTGACAGCAAAACCTTGAGGACCAGCTAGATGCTCAACACCATGCGCTTTACCTAGCTCTTGCACCCGAGATTCCATGGTATTGATGAACTCTCTGAAGTCACTAAAGGGATCTTTTCCATGCATTGCATCTTCCTCCTTAAATAATTCTCATGGGAACTATTTTAGTTCTTATGAGAACTATTGTCAAGAAAAAAGTTTCTATGAGAACTAAAAAAGAGTGAGGTAGGAATTTTTAGTGTCTACTCTCACTCTTCAACTGTAATGTATCTCTCTTAGAATCTATTTCAAGTACCTTCTATATGATAACACCTTCCAAATGGTCCAATTCATGTTGAATAATTTGAGCTGGCATACCAGAAAAACTTAACTGCTTAGGCATCCATTGTTCATCTAAATAAGCTACCTCAACTGATTCAAAACGTCTGGTTGGACGACTTCCCTCTAAAGACAAACAAGACTCCTCGGTTTGAAATGGCGAAGACTTGCTGACTATAACAGGATTAAACATAACCAGATTGACAAAACCAATATTGACGATGATAACACGCTTTTTAACCCCAATCATATTGGCTGCCATACCCACACAAGCATCTTTGTGAAATTCCAGTGTATCACGCAAATCCTTAGCCAAATAGAGGTCTTCTTTAGTCGCTTCTGTCGATTTTTGTCCTAGAAAAAAGACATCCTTTACGATAGTTTTTATCATCTCTTTACTCCCTTATCATTTCTTTCTTAAGCTATGACATCATATGTCCTTCTTTTATCTGAGCCAACGGTTTTTATTTTCAGACATAATAGCCTCAACTTATTATATCAAAAATGGCTGACCTCATAAGAGAGATAACTAAAAAGAAACCCTCAGGCTTCTTTTTCATCGTTCTTTCTTCACTCTATACAAATAGCCAATAAAAGCTAAAAAACTAATCGCTGAAACACTCATTGCCATTTTAGCTACTGGGGTATAAGCATAGGTCAATACAACACGATGCTTGCCTGGTGGCAAGACTAAATTAGTCGGGTTCTTTTCATTAGATAAGTAAGTTGTTGCTGGCTTCCCATCTATCGTCACTTTCTGCCCCTTGTAGTAGAAAACAGGCAGTGACAAAACTTTCTCAGCTTGGGAATTATTGGTTACCTTAAATAACAGCTCATGAGGAGATTGCTTGATGGCTGACTTAATTTCCTGAGTATCTAGAAAAAGGTGTTTATCAAAGACAAACTTAAAGGGAACTTCTTTATTGGTATAATCGCCGTTGATATTTTTGTAAGTTCCCTTAGCCAGCATTTCTTTCGTAACTTTTGTATTACTCGGCAATATGTTCTTGACTTTAGTCATCTTATCTTGAACAGTAACAATCTGAAACATATTCAGGCAAATACCAATCAGGACAAGTACCGTCGTAGCTTTTAGAGAAATAGTCTTTAAGATATTAGCCAGGGCTAAGCTGAAAAATAGCAAAGCCAAACTCCATAATCTCCAAGGAAATTGAAGATTGGACACCGGGCTTTCCTGCAATAACTGCCAAGGAAAACTCTTCAAGGTTAAAAAGGCTAAAACAAGAGATATAAAAAGGTAAATTCTAGCTTCCCTATCCTTCACCAAACACTTAGCAAAGGCTAGACTTAACACTAAACCAACAAGATAAAGAAGATTAACTGATGGGGTCCTTAAATCACTACTTACAATAAGCCCCCAGGTATCTGACAAACTCAAAGCCGTTTTGGCTAGAAAAGGCTTAAATGTCGTCCGCAAAGTCACATACCTAAATTGCTCTATCATAGGCACAAAATAGGCCAGAGACATTCCCAAAGTTACTAGAGTAGCCTTAAGAAAGCCCAGTAACCGCTCTTTCTTAGAGTCCCAAATGCAAAAACTGGTTACCACTGCTAAGAAAATCAAAACAGAGGCTAAGACGACCGATAAAACATGGGAATAGACAAGGCCAAGCATCCCAAGGGTCAAGACCCACCATTTTTTGTAATCTCCAAAAGTTAGCAAACGCACGCCTACAAAAACTAGAGGCAGAAAAATCATCGCCAGCGTTTCACCAACCGCTGCCCTATAGTAGGAATTATGCAAGAAATAACCCGAAAAGAGATAGAAGGTAGAAAATATCAGCACCTGCTTATCAGAATACCTCAATAAACGTAAGCCATAAAAACTAAGCAAACAGGTTGCAAAGCGAACAAGAAACTGAAAACTCATCCAAGCTACAAAAATAGATTGTGTCAGCTTATATACTAAGAAGATTGGATAGTAGGTCAACCAAGGATAAAAGGTATTGATTAACTGGCCAGTGCCTCCATTGGTCGTAAAATTGATAGGACTCTTCCAAATGGTGTCTAGAGACAAAAGACGGTTAATATGAAAAACCACATCATCGCCATAAAGCTTATCTCTAAAAAAGAACATTGGCAAGATTGACAAGAAACTTATCAAAAAACTCAGTACAAGGACTCCCCAATTACTAGAGTTCTTCTCTCTTTCTCCAAAGGGACTTTGTTCAATAATCACAATTCTTCCTCTCGTATTAAATCATAAAATTAGCTATAAAAAGAGATTCTTTGCTCCCTCATTATACCAAAAATCCAGCAGGAAACTTTTTACCTCTTTAAAAGATCACGTTCCTGACAACCAGACAGACTATCACTACAGCTTGATCCACCTGCCATACCCTTTCAAACAAAAAAAGAAACCCGCAGGCTTCTTTTCTTATTTTATCGAGAGGCTTATTAATCAGATCAGGTCTGCTAATTAAACAATACCTTGAGCTGACATTGCATCTGCAACTTTAAGGAATCCAGCGATGTTGGCACCAACAACAAGGTTACCTTCATGACCAAATTCTTTAGCAGCTGATGCAGCATTTTCGTAGATACCTTTCATGATATCGTAAAGTTTAGCATCAACTTCTTCGAATGTCCATTGTGTACGTTGGCTATCTTGTGCCATTTCAAGAGCTGATACAGCAACACCACCAGCGTTAGCAGCTTTGGCAGGACCAAATGATACACCAGCTTTAAGGAAGACATCAATAGCTCCCAAAGTTGAAGGCATGTTTGCACCTTCTGAAACAGCAATAACGCCATTTGCTACAAGTGTTTCTGCATCTGTTTCATCCAATTCGTTTTGAGTTGCACATGGGAAAGCCAAGTCAGCTTTGATAGACCAAACTGTCTTTTCACCACCAGCAGGTGTGTAAGTTGCATTTGGACGAGCTTCTGCATATTTGACGATACGTTCACGTTTAACTTCTTTGATTTCTTTCAACAAGTCAACGTCAATTCCGTCTGGATCATAAACAAAACCAGATGAATCAGAACATGTCACAGCTTTAGCACCTAGGCTTTGCAATTTTTCAATAGCGTAGATGGCAACGTTACCAGCACCTGAAACAACTGCTGTCTTACCGTTAAAGTTTTCACCACGTGCATTAAGCATTTGTTCTGCAAAGTAAACAGCACCGTAACCAGTTGCTTCTGTACGAGCAAGTGAACCACCCCAGTTCAAACCTTTACCAGTAAGAACACCTGTGTATTCGTTACGGAGACGTTTGTATTGGCCATAGAGGTAACCAATTTCACGTCCACCAACACCGATATCACCTGCAGGTACGTCTGTATCTGCACCGATGTGTTTGCTCAATTCAGTCATGAAGCTTTGGCAGAAACGCATGATTTCGTTGTCTGATTTACCTTTAGGGTCAAAGTTTGATCCACCTTTACCACCACCGATTGGTTGACCAGTCAATGAGTTTTTAAAGATTTGTTCGAAACCAAGGAATTTAATGATTGATTGGTTTACTGATGGGTGGAAACGAAGACCACCTTTGTAAGGACCAATAGCTGATGAGAATTGTACACGGAAACCACGGTTTACTTGTACTTGACCTTTATCATCAACCCATGGTACACGGAATGAAACGATACGTTCTGGTTCAACCAAACGTTCCAAAAGGTTTTCTTCAATATACTTAGGATATTTATCGAAGACAGGGACAAGTGAATCGAAAACTTCTTCAACTGCTTGAAGGAACTCAGCCTCGTGTCTGTTTTGAGCTTTCACTTTTTCAAAAACGCTAGCAACGTATTCTTTACCTGTTGTCATATCAATGTTTCCTTTCAAATAATTACCTTAGTAATTTAATTACATGAATAGTATAAATTTTCAGAATCTTCTTGTCAAGTATTTTTTGTTATTTTTTTGATTTGTATGTTAGATTTTATGACATCAATTCAATTTTATCTATTTTAAGTCTTTTCTAAAACCTTATCAATTCAGCAATGTAAGCGCATTAACTTTTTCGGCTTTTTCTTGAATTTTTTTTTTTGCTTTTTTTGAAAATTTCATGCCATATTGGACGTGAAAAACAATTTAGTAATTTTACTATTTTCTATTTACAAAGACTTTGAGCTATGCTACTATTAATTTAGTAATTTTACTATATTTCAAATAAAGGATTATTCTTATGAAAAGAAAACAGCTATCAGGAAAGCGTATTGGGATTGTGTTTGGAACTTTCGCTCCAATGCACATTGGGCATGTTGACCTCATCACCAAAGCCAAACGCTATAACGATAATGTTCTAGTAATCGTTAGTGGCAGTAATGATCAAGAAGATCGTGGAACACGCGCTGGCCTGTCTCTCAACCGACGCTTTCGTTACGTTCGTGAAGTATTTTATGATGACGAACTTGTTGTCGTAGATAAATTAGATGAAGAAGGGATGCCTGCCTACCCTGAGGGCTGGATTCCATGGGTTAAGCATGTTAAGGAGCTTATCTCGAAAAATACCGACACCCCTGAAAAGATCACCTTTTATGTTGGTGAGCCCGAGTATGTGACTGAACTCAATGAACACTATCCCCAAGCGCAGGTAGAGCTCATCGAACGTTCTATTATAGACATCTCTGCTACCGAGATTCGTGATAACCCTATGGAAAATTGGCGATTTATCACTAAGCCTTTCCGTCGCCACTTTACACGAAAGGTCCTGGTTGTCGGATCTGCTAGCGGTGGAAAAACTACCCTCGTGAAAGATTTGGCTCGTACATACAATGCTCCCTGTTCTCTGGAATATGCCCGTGAGTATCAAGAAAAGTATAATGTTCGTGATGATGAATTGGATACCAATGACTATATTCACCTCTTGACCGACCAATATGCACAGACCGCTGATATCATTGATAAGGGGCAACACTCAGGTCTTATCTTTGCAGATACCAATTCAACGGTGACAAAGGTTTATATTGACTACTATTTGAAGGAGAGTATTTCTCAAGAAGAATTTGACACCTTGGACCGCCTCTATCAAGTCACTCAAGCTCGCGAAAAGTGGGATTTGATTTTTGTCATTCTACCAAAGTCAAACTATGTTGATGATGGCTTTCGTGATATGACTATGGCTGACAATCATACACGTGACTGGTTTACCAAACATCTTTTAGACCTACTGTCACCATTTAAAGACAAAATCGTTATTTTAGGGGAGAATAGTGACAGTGATAGCTTTTTTGCAGACAACTACCATTATGCCAAAAAGGCAATCAAAGAACGTTTGCACATTGAGGTTTAGATGACCTTTTCAAGCATTCATCTCTCAACTTAGCATCAAAGACAAGGAGGAAAAAACATGCCGAAAACTTTTGAAAATTCTGGTAGTGAAAAGGACTTCTTGAAAATCTACCAGCAAGAAGAAATGGATAAATATGCCAAACCCTCAGTAACAGTAGATTCAGTCATTTTCCGCTATTATGAGGGAAGCGTTCAAACCTTACTTATCAAGCGAAAAAACCATCCCTTCTTGGGAAAATATGCGCTTAGTGGGGGCTTCGTCCAAGAACAAGAAGATCTCAATATGGCTGTTTGTCGCGAAGTTCTTGAAGAGACATCAGTGCAACTCAATCCAGAGCATATTGAACAACTCATCACCGTTGGGACACCTTATCGTGACCCTCGAATGTGGACAATTTCAGTAGCCTACCTCTGTTTTAAGTCTTATAATGACCACCAAGTAGAAAAGGCTGCAGATGATGCTGCATCGACCCATTGGGTAGACATTGCGATGGTAAATGGCCAGTTACAACTGATTGACGGTGACAAGCAACTGACTCAAGATGACCTTGCTTTCGACCATTGGGATATTCTGTTGACTGCCATGAAACGCATTAAGGGACGATTAGAATATCATCCAACCATACTCAGCATCATGCCTGATGAAAACACCTTAACCACTTATCGTCAGCTTTTTGGGACATTTAACGAGGATTATCTCAAAATGGATTCCACAAATTTCTTGCGTCGCTTTAAACATATTTTTCAAAAAACAGGCCGCCAGATGGCAACGAGAACCAAAAAAGCTGCCACTTATTCCTATAAAATCTAGACTCCTTAAAGAGGGTCTTTGTTTGACAATTCGACTCTCACATAGTAGTATTAAGAAAAATTAAAAAGAGGTATCGTATGAAAAGTTTTACATTGATTAGTGGAATCCTCATAACCCTCTTGGGTGTCTTTTTCTTCGCTAATCCTACCAATCTTCTGGCCATTGTCGGTTGGCTTTTTGCACTAGTGATGTTAGTATCAGGTGTATCAAGCCTCATGGTTTATTTCAAACGAGATAATGAGAAGCGTTCCTTTATTCAACTTCTTCAAAGCATTATTTCAATCATTTTTGGTATTATTTTGCTTTCAACATCAGCATGGGTACTCTCAGGTGTTGCCGTAACTATCATCGCCTGGTGGTTGCTGGTCTCAGCCTTTACCCAGGGTTTTCACGCCTATCGCCAACGTCAGTTTGGTTTTTCAGGTCAACCTGCCCTGTCAATTGCCTTGATTTGCCTCGTCTTTGGACTACTGCTCTTTAGCGCACCATTTTTCTCAGCCTTTCTGATTGGGCGCTTGGTAGCTTCATTGATTATTTTTGCAGGTGTCTCTGTTCTCTCCTTTTCATTCCGCTTATGGTAGGATAGAACCATTCACCAGATAAACATAAAAAAGCCTTGCATCTGATATAGTCCTACTTAAGTAGACAGTAAAAATACATAAAGTACTGTTTACGAAAGTAGGATTTTTATTATGTCTAG
>NZ_JASUZV010000005.1:0-150725 GCF_030284685.1 Streptococcus raffinosi | reverse complement strand
CAGACTGCTTAACCCAAAGCAACCTGGTTCCTCACATTTTATTTATTTCAATTGTCTACTTGACACGGTACGTATCAAACTGAACTTGGCTTTTTTAAAATACACGATAAACATAAGGATTGTCGGGCTGACTGACCTCTTTAACCTCAGTCAGGTTAAGGATAGGGAGGGTCTGTTTGAGATTTTTATAGTAATTCACAGAAATGGTACCTGTGACTGTTACCCAGGCATTATCCTTAAAGGTTTGATTGCTTCCGGTCGTTGCCAATCCGTAAACGCCTGAGTCGGCGATACAGTGGATGATACCGAAACGGAAGATAAACTGATAGCCCTTGGTTTGTGGGTCATTGTAGACAAAGCCTGTATAGCTGACCTTCTTACCTACGAAATCGTCAGGATAGAGGTAGATGAGCTCCATAACTTCCATGTAATTTTCCGTGGTAATGTGGATGGTCTCACGTCCCTTATACTTGGCGAGTTCCTTGGTCATTTCTTTCTCATAAGCTGAGGAGGTGAAGTAGGAACTGGTGTCAGGCTTCAAGTACTGAATGGTCGTTCCCTCTTGGTCGGCCTGATTAGGATTACTTCCTGCCGCCAGTGGAAAATGATAGCCTTTTGCTGAGACAGTAGTTGCATCCAGTGTTACGGTTGGCACCAAAAGGCCAGTGAGGACTGGAAAGGCCAAGAAGGCGATACTGGCTACCTTAGCTACTCGGCCAGACAGATGCGAGTGAACCTTTATCTGCTTCATCCAAACAATGAGTTGAACCACCGCAAGGATAAAGGAAAGAATCATAGAAATGTAGGCCAAGTAGGAGTAGTGGATATTAATGTACTGGTTGAGCTTGCCAGAAACTTGCAAGTACATGACCAGCTCAAAATACCCAGACAAGATGAGAAAACGTAACATTAAATCACCCCCAATACCAAACAGTAAATCACTGTCACCAGACCCGCTGTTCCAACAAAGAGTCCAACAAAGCGTGTCTTAAACTGGTGTTTCATCATTATGAGGTTTTTAATGTCAACCATAGGCCCGATAATGAGGAAGGCCACCGTTGGAGCCACTCCAAAACTAGAGAGTAGCGAAGCTCCGATAAAGGCATCCGCCTCCGAACAAAGCGAGAGAATAAAGGCCAAAAGCATCATGATAAGGATAGCTGTCACCGAATTATGCCCGATGCTTGTTAGGATACGGGTTGGTAGGTAGGTCTGCATACTTGCGGCCACCAGGCTCCCGAAAATCAGGTAACGCCCAGTGTCGAAAAATTCATCTACAGCATGAACCAAGGCCTGAAAGATTTTCTTGCCAGCTGACAAGTCACTATAATCATGAACATGATTGACCTTGCGATTATCCTTGAGAATCTGGTCATCCACCACGAAGCCAAGCAAGATTCCCAAAATCATGGCGACCAAGAAAGCTCCGATAAAGCGTAAAAGGACGTAGTACCAAGAGTTCCCAAAGGCCGTGTAGGTCGCAAAGAGAACGACTGGATTAATGATAGGAGCCGTTGCCATAAACGGAATGGCCGTATAACTAGGCACTTTTTTCTCTAAAAAGCGCGTGATAATAGGAACAATCCCACATTCACATGAGGGAAAGATGAAACCAACCAGAGTCCCAAAGAGAATTGCCAAGACCTTGTTTTCGGGTAAGAAGTTTTGGACCTTCTCAGGCGTCACAAAGATTTCGATAAAGCCTGATAGGATACTTCCCAACAAGACAAAGGGCAAGGCTTCAATAATAATAGATAGAAAAACTGCCAGAAGCTGCAAAACGCTATCTGGTAGTTGATGGAAAATAGCCATAAATTCTATTTCTTCTTATCTTCTTGAAGACGTTTGTCCTTCTTAGGATCCGTTCCCGCCTTTTCAAAATCAGGGATAGCTGCAAAAGACGCCATCATGCTTTCAAGTTCATTTGTTTTTTTCTGAATAACTGCCATAAAAAGCCTCCGAGTTTAAATAAGATACTAAGGGCGTTATTTCTAAGAGAAAATTAGGGCATCAGACGAAGAAGCTCTGCTTCTAGGAGGATGCATCTATTTTCCGCAAGAAATAGCCCGAGTTCAGTTGCAATAAGATACTAAGGATGTTATTTCTAAGAGAAAATTAGGGCATCAGACGAAGAAGCTTAGCTTCTAGGAAGATGCATCTATTTTCCGCAAGAAATAGCCCGAGTTCAGTTGCAAAAGATACTAAGGGCGTTATTTCTATGAGAAATAGCCCCAAACAATAGGTTCACCCTTCTATTATACTACCTCTTGCTTAAAAATTCTCGCTTCAGCTACAATGTTTTCTCCCCAAGCAAATCTCCTATCGTGGTATAATAGAGTTTATGGAAAATCGTAATTTTGAAACATTGGCTCAGGAATTGGGCCTGAAAAAACAACAAGTTGAAACCGTTTTGGAATTGACTGCAGAAGGCAATACCATTCCCTTTATTGCCCGTTACCGTAAGGAAAAAACAGGCAATCTTGATGAAACGCAAATCAAGGCCATTATTGATATGGACAAGTCTTTGACGGCTCTTTTGGACCGCAAGGAAACGGTTCTGGCTAAGATTGAGGCTCAGGGCAAATTGACCGACCAACTCAGATCAGCCATCGAAGCCGCTGAAAAATTGGCGGATGTGGAAGAACTCTACCTTCCCTATAAAGAAAAACGCCGTACCAAGGCAACCATTGCCCGTGAAGCAGGTCTTTTTCCGTTGGCTCGTCTTATCTTGCAAAATAGTCCCAACCTCCAAGCTGAAGCTGAAAAGCTAACATCTGAGGCCTTTCCAACGGCTGACAAGGCACTTGTGGGTGCTGTGGATATTTTAGTTGAGGCCTTTTCTGAGGACAATAGTCTTCGTTCTTGGACCTACAATGAAATCTGGAAAAACAGTGACATCACATCGACCCTCAAGGATCAATCTCTGGATGAAAAAGAAATCTTCAAGATTTACTACGATTTTGAGGATAAGGTGTCTAAGCTCCAAGGTTACCGTACTTTGGCCCTTAACCGTGGTGAAAAACTAGGCGTTATCAAGGTAAGCTTTAAGCACAATCTTGAGAAAATGCACCGTTTTTACAGTGTCCGTTTCAAACAAAAAAATGATTATATCGAGGAAGTCATCAACCAATCTCTCAAGAAGAAAATTATTCCAGCCATGGAGCGCCGTATCCGTAGTGAGTTGACTGAAGCCGCAGAAGATGGAGCTATTAATCTCTTCTCTGACAATCTTCGAAACCTTCTTCTAGTGTCACCACTGAAAGGCAAGATGGTGCTTGGTTTTGACCCAGCCTTCCGTACAGGAGCTAAGTTGGCCGTGGTTGACCAAACAGGAAAACTCATTACGACGCAAGTTATTTATCCAGTAGCTCCAGCTAGTCAGGCTAAGATTGCCCAAGCTAAGAAAGACTTGGCTGACCTCGTTAAAAAGCATGCCATTGAGATTATTGCTATCGGAAACGGAACAGCAAGTCGTGAAAGTGAAGCCTTTGTGGCAGAAGTCCTCAAAGATTTCCCAGAGACTTCTTATGTTATTGTCAATGAAAGTGGTGCTTCTGTCTACTCTGCGTCAGAGTTGGCCCGTCATGAGTTTCCAGATTTGACGGTTGAAAAACGTTCGGCCATTTCTATCGCCCGTCGTCTTCAAGATCCATTGGCTGAGTTGGTTAAGATTGACCCTAAATCAATTGGAGTAGGCCAATACCAGCATGATGTTAGTCAGAAGAAACTCTCTGAAAATCTTGATTTCGTCGTTGATACCGTGGTTAACCAAGTCGGTGTTAATGTCAATACGGCAAGTAGTACCCTCTTGTCACACGTCTCAGGACTCAACAAGACCATCTCTGAAAATATCGTCGCCTACCGTGAGGAAAATGGTGCGATTACATCCCGTGCTGAAATCAAGAAGGTCCCACGTCTTGGTGCTAAAGCATTTGAACAGGCAGCCGGTTTCCTCCGTATTCCAAACGCAAAAAATATCTTGGATAATACGGGAGTCCACCCAGAGTCTTATCCAGCAGTGAAAGCCCTCTTTAAGCAGTTGAATATCACAAATTTGGACGACTCTGCCAAGGCAAAATTGAAGGCCCTCAATCTTAAAGAAACAGCAGAAGAGCTAGGACTTGGTCAGGAAACCCTCAAAGATATCATTGCTGACCTTTTGAAACCAGGTCGTGACCTCCGTGACGATTTTGAAGCACCGGTGCTTCGTCAGGATGTTCTTGAGCTCAAAGACTTGTCTGTGGGACAAAAGCTCGAAGGAACAGTGCGTAATGTTGTGGATTTTGGTGCCTTTGTGGATATCGGTGTCCATGAGGATGGCCTTATCCACATTTCTGAGATGAGCAAGAACTTTGTTAACCATCCAAGTCAAGTCGTTTCTGTCGGAGACTTGGTTACTGTTTGGGTGTCAAAAATTGATCTGGAACATGAAAAGCTTAATCTTTCCTTGGTGAATCCACGTGAATCTAACTGATTATGTCAAGACCGTTTCTATTGAAGATTTCGGCTGGGAATTTAAGCATCAGGCCTTGTGGAACAAGCGCCTCCGGACCACTGGAGGGCGATTTTTTCCTAAGGATGGCCACTTAGATTTTAACCCAAAACTTTATGAGGAACACGACCTTGAAACCTTTCGAAAAATCGTTCGTCACGAACTCTGTCATTACCACCTTTATTTTCAAAAGAAGGGCTACAAGCATGGAGATAGAGATTTTAAGGAGTTACTAGCTAAGGTTGATGGCCTTAGATATGCACCCAAGATGCAAAGTCAGAATGAAACATATTATGTCTATCAGTGTCAATCTTGTGGTCATACTTACCGTCGCAAACGCCGTGTCAATACGCAGAAATTTGGCTGCGGTCTATGCCGAGGTAGGCTCATTTTTCTAAATCAGTCCTAGGGCTGATTTTTTTAGTCTAAAAAAATCATATAATTAAATCAAAGAAGTGATGGGAGAAAAAGACCATGTCAAATCGTTTTTATAAGACACGAAAAAATAGACTAGTTGCCGGTGTTGTTGCAGGTTTGGCAGACAAGTTCGGTTGGGATTTGGCCTTGGCTCGTGTCTTGGCTGTTATTCTCATGATATCGACTCAGTTTGGCATCGTTTTGTATGTGGTTTTAGCTTTTCTTCTCCCTTATAAAGAAGATATTTATCCTGAAATCAAACTCAAAGATGGACGCAAGCGCAAAAATGCCGAACCCGTTGAAGATGAGTGGAACTGGTAAGATTTATAGTTAAAATAAAGTGGCCTGTGCTAGGACTTTGGTGCCTATCATAGGTCTTTTTTGGTTTGAAGGCCGCATTGAAAGCCTTTTTATGTTACAATAAAACTAATAAAAAATCGGAGGAAATCACATGACAGTAACCGTTAAAATGTTGGTTGATAAGGTTAAACTCAAGGTTATTTATGGTACCAAAGAGCTATTAGAAAAACCAATTACAACCGCTGATATCTCTCGTCCAGGGTTAGAAATGACGGGTTATTTTGACTACTATTCGCCAGAACGAATCCAATTGGTTGGGATGAAGGAGTGGTCTTACCTTAATACTATGACTGACTATAACCGTTACTCAGTCTTCAGTACTATGTTCAAAAAGGAAACGCCAGCTATTATCGTAGCACGTGGGCTTGAAATTCCTAAGGAAATGCTTCGAGCTGCCAAGGAAAATGGCGTTGTTGTGCTCCAAGGCCATAACGGAACATCAACACTTTCTGGTGAGATGTCTTGGTACCTCAATGCACAGTTGGCTGAACGTACCAGTGTTCATGGTGTCTTAGTAGATATCTACGGAATGGGCGTACTTATTCAAGGTGACTCTGGTATCGGTAAGAGTGAGACAGGGCTTGAGTTGGTTAAACGTGGTCACCGTTTGGTTGCGGATGACCGTGTAGATGTTTATGCCAAGGATGAGGAAACCCTCTGGGGTGAGCCAGCCGAGATTCTTCGCCACCTTCTTGAAATTCGTGGTGTTGGGATTATTGATGTCATGAGCCTCTACGGAGCAAGTGCTGTTCGTAATTCTTCTCAAGTTCAGTTGGCTATCTACCTTGAAAACTTTGAAAAAGGTAAGATTTTTGACCGACTCGGAAATGGCAATGAAGAGATTGAATTGCAAGGGGTTAAGATTCCATGCGTTCGCATTCCAGTTAAAACCGGTCGTAACGTGTCTATTGTTATCGAAGCTGCAGCCATGAACTATCGTGCCAAACAGATGGGATTTGATGCGACTAAAACCTTCGAAGACCGCTTAACAAAACTCATTAGTGAGAACGGAGAAAAGTGATGTTAGCAACTATTGATCCAATTGCCCTAAAGTTTGGTCCCATCAGCATTCATTGGTATGCTATCTGTATTGTATCTGGTCTTTTACTTGCTGTTTATCTAGCCCAGCGTTGGGCTCCCGAAAAAGGGATAGATCCTGAAAATATCTTAGATTTCATTCTCCTTGCTTTTCCAATAGCCATTATCGGTGCACGATTCTATTATGTGATCTTCCAGTGGTCTTATTACAGCCAAAATCCATCGGAAATTCTCGCTATTTGGAATGGTGGGATTGCCATCTATGGAGGTTTGATTGCCGGAGCGGCTGTCCTTTATTGGTTTGCTAAGCGCCATGCCATTGCTGTTTTAGACTTTTTGGATATTACGGTACCTGGCGTTATGATTGCTCAGAGTATCGGACGTTGGGGAAACTTTATTAATCAGGAAGCCTATGGGAAGGCAGTTAGTCATCTCAACTATGTTCCCGAATGGATTCGTCAACAGATGTATATTGAAGGCAGTTATCGTGTTCCCACTTTCCTTTACGAGAGTCTTTGGAATTTACTAGGCTTTCTTATTATTATGGGACTGCGACGTTTTAAAAAGGGACTACGACAGGGAGATTCGACCTCATTCTATCTTATCTGGTATGGTATTGGACGTTTTGTGATTGAGGGAATGCGTACGGATAGCCTCATGTTCGCTGGCTTGCGTGTTTCCCAATGGGTCAGCATCGCCATTCTTATCTTGGGAATAGTCTTGCTCTATTTCCGCAAGCAACGCCCCGAAGCAGATTATAAAATGAAAAACTAGTCATACCACTCAGACTTTGTTATAATATAATGAAATTTATCATAATGAATGTCAAAAAAAGCTGGAAATTTAATTCAGTTTTTCTTTAAAAGGTAAAAAGGAGTCCAAAAAATGGCAGAAATTGCATTTCTTATTATCGCAATCGCTCTTGCAGCCTTCTTAGTTGCATTGATTCCAACACTACTTCGTACACGTCATGTGGTCAAAGAAGTTGAAGAAACGGTTGCTGTTCTACGCACAGATATTAATGTCACACTTCATCAGACTAATGAAATCTTGGCTAAAGCTAATGTTTTGGTCGAAGATGTCAACGAAAAAGTTCAAACCATTGATCCACTCTTTGTGGCAGTAGCTGAGCTTTCTGAAAGTGTTTCTGATTTGAATACTGAAGCCCGTTACCTTGGTGCTAAGGCAAGCGCTGCAGGTGCAAGTGTTGGTAAAGCTGGTTCAGCCTACGCTGTTGGTAAGATAGCCTCAAAACTATTTCGTAAAAAAGACAAGAAAAAATAAGGAGGTCTTTTCATGAGTAAATTTCTAAATACCCTAGTTATTGGAGCAGCTTCTGGAGCTGCTGCAGCTTATTTCTTCACTACTGAAAAAGGTAAAGCCGTTAAGGCTCGTATTGATGAGGAGATTGCCTCATTCAAAGAAGATCCTAAAGCTTACCAAAACCAAGTGGTGGAAAAAGCTAACGACTACAAAGATTTGGCAGTTGATACCTTCCAAGATTACAAAACAAAATTTGAAAATGGTGATATCACTGCAGATGATTTGACAAAAGCCGTTCAAGAAAAAACAGCTCAAGTTGCTGAATTTGCAAAAGATAGCTTTGAATTAATCAAAGAAAAAACAGCCCAAGTGACACCTGAACAAGCAGATGTGGAGGCTAAAACACAAGCTATGGTTGATGATATCGTGATTGATATCAAAGATATTTCTGAAGCAGCAGCAGAATCAGAAGCAAACTAAAAAAGAGCCCGCTGGGCTTTTTTTAGTGCTTGGAAAAGTTAAACTGGACTTCTATGTTAGTCAGGACTTCAAAGACATTTGTCATTGAGTGACAGTATTGTCTAATGAAATGACAAGAAAAACGTTGACCCGAAATCAACGTTTTTTTGCTTTATAATTTTCGATGAGGAAGTAAATGCCAACCTGTCCCAGGATACTAATTGTAATAGCCCAGAAAAAGGCCCAGAAGGAAGCCACCTGTGCTACCAAGAAAAGGAAGGCAACTAGGACTGTTGAAATACAGAAGCTTGAGATACGTCCGAAGAAAATCATATCTTGTAGCTTAATACTATTATTGTTTAAGCCTTGATAATCCTGATAACTAGTCATTTGTGAGCTATCACTCTCAAGATCTTCCATGTGATCAAATTGACGGTTTAAGTTGTCAGCCATGTCTGCCTCCTTTCTATATCAGATACCTAAAACACTTTTAGTGTTGGCAAAATGACTCAGTCAGTATTTCACTATTTAGAATCTCATTAATAATACCATAAAAAAATTGGACTTGCAAAGTTTTTTTGTATTTTCTCTAAAATCGAGTATTCGAAAACTAAATATAAATATCTAAATACACATAAATAGACTAAAAATTCTAAAATAATTAGGTCATTTGTGCTATAATGTAAGTTATGGAAAAAATAGTGATTACAGCGACAGCTGAGAGCTACGAGCAGGCACGTGAGCTCCTAGAACTTGGCGTAGATCGTATTTACATCGGCGAAAAAGCCTTCGGCCTTCGTTTGCCAAAGCCTTTTTCATTCGCAGAAATGCGAAAGATTGCAGAGCTGGTACATGAGTCAGGTAAGGAATTAACTGTTGCAGTTAATGCCCTCATGCACCAAGGTATGATGGATGCTCTTCCAGACTACCTTGATTTTCTTGAAGAAATCAAGGCAGATTATATCACGGTTGGTGATGCGGGAGTTTTCTACATCTGTAACCGTGACAATCGTCCCTTCAAAATGATTTATGATGCTTCAACCATGGTAACCTCTAGCCGTCAGATTAATTTCTGGGGCAAACAAGCAGGAGCTTCTGAAGCAGTTTTGGCTCGTGAGATTCCGTCTGCGGAACTCTTCATCATGGCTGAAAATCTTCAAATTCCAGCTGAGGTTTTGGTCTATGGGGCAAGTATCATTCACCATTCCAAACGTCCGCTTCTTCAAAACTATTACAACTTTATCAAAACAGATGAATCTGTTACTAAAGAACGTGACCTTTTCCTCTCTGAGCCTGGAGATCCAGATTCTCACTACTCAGTTTATGAAGACTTGCATGGAACACATATCTTTGCCAACAATGACCTGGATATGATGACCAAGCTTTCAGAACTCATCGAACATGGCTTTGACCACTGGAAATTGGATGGCGTTTATTGTCCAGGTGAAAACTTTGTAAAAATTACTGAGTATTTTGTGAAGGCTCGTGACCTCATTGAAGCTGGCGAATTTTCACAAGACCAAGCCTTCCTTTTTGATGAGGCTATTCACAAATTACACCCAGCCAACCGTGGTTTGGATACAGGTTTCTATGATTATGAACCTGACCGTGTAAAATAAACATACTTCCTCCTTCGTTTGAGAGTTTTCCATTTTCAGGGAACGAAGGAGCCTTCTAAAAACTAAAATCGACAATCTTGCAAATTGGAGAAATTATGACTACAACTAAAAAACGCCCAGAGGTTTTGGTACCTGCTGGGACTTTGGAAAAATTAAAAGTCGCTGTAAATTATGGCGCAGATGCTGTTTTCGTTGGTGGACAAGCCTATGGTTTGCGTAGCCGTGCCGGAAACTTTACCATGGATGAACTCCGTGAAGGTATCGAATACGCTCACGCTCGTGGTGTTGATGTGCACGTTGCTTCAAACATGGTTACCCATGAAGGAAATGAAAAAGGTGCTGGTGAGTGGTTCCGTGAATTGCGTGACATGGGACTTGATGCCGTTATCGTATCTGACCCAGCCTTGATTGAAATCTGTTCAACCTACGCTCCAGGACTCAATATCCACTTGTCAACGCAAGCATCTGCGACAAACGTTGAAACCTTCCATTTTTGGAAACAGTATGGTTTGACCCGTGTTGTTTTAGCCCGTGAGGTTAACATGGAAGAATTGGCCGAAATCCGTAAACGCACGGATCTTGAAATCGAAGCCTTTGTCCACGGTGCTATGTGCATCTCATACTCAGGTCGCTGTACCCTTTCTAACCATATGTCAGACCGTGATGCCAACCGTGGTGGTTGCTCTCAGTCATGCCGCTGGAAATATGACCTTTACGACATGCCATTCGGTCAAGAGCGCAAGAGTATTCATGGTGAAGTTCCTGAAGAATACTCAATGTCAGCCGTTGACATGTGTATGATTGAAAATATCCCAGACCTTATCGATAATGGTGTTGATAGCCTTAAAATCGAAGGTCGTATGAAATCTGTCCACTATGTTTCGACCGTTGCCAATTGTTACAAAGCTGCCTGTGACGCCTACATGGAAAGTGCAGAAGCCTTTTACGCCATCAAAGATGATTTGATTGATGAGCTTTGGAAAGTTGCCCAACGTGAATTGGCAACTGGTTTCTACTATAAGACACCAACAGAAAACGAGCAACTCTTTGGTGCCCGTCGTAAAATTCCACAATACAAATTTGTTGGTGAAGTCGTTGACTTTGACCCAGCAACTATGACAGCTACAATTCGTCAACGTAACGTTATCCTCGAAGGTGACCACGTTGAATTCTACGGACCAGGTTTCCGTCATTTTGAGTGTGACATCAAGAACCTTCACGATTCAAATGGCAATAAGATTGACCGTGCACCAAACCCTATGGAACTTCTTACTATCACTGTCCCACAAGAAGTTAAACCTGGTGATATGATTCGTTCAACCAAAGAAGGTTTGATTAACCTCTACCAAAAAGACGGTTCAAGTAAAACTGTTCGTGCCTAATGACGAAAAAAATAAACGGTCTTTTAGTAGATAATGAAAGCAGGTGCCAGCATTATCACACAGAGCTTGATATTGTTGCCCTAAAATGCTTCCAGTGTCAAAAATATTACGCTTGTTATCAGTGTCATGATAGCTTGGAGGACCACAACTTTCGAGCCTATCCTTGTCAGCTCAAGCAGGATAAGGTTGTTATTTGCGGTGTTTGTAGGCAGGAAATGACGATTGAGGAGTACCAAGAGCTAGAAGCTTGTTCCAATTGTCACAGTGCCTTTAATCCAGCTTGTTCAAAGCACTATGATATTTATTTTGAAAAATAAAAAGATTGAAGACTTTGTTCCTGTGAACAGAATCTCCAATCTTTTTTTAGTTAAAGTAGCTATGATTTTTTAGTGCTTTTAAAACTGGCTTAGTCACCAAAGAGACGATGAGTCCTTTTAACAGGTCAGGAATGATAAAAGGTGTCAAACCGACAGCTACGGCTGTAGACCAACCCATATTTCCCAGGAAGTGAAGGGTGAGAATTCCACCGACAAATACTGGGACATCTCCTAAAACAAAAGCCAAAAAGATCTTCCAAATGGGTGTATCAGCATTGGTCAGTTTAGAAGTGATAAAGGCGAAAAGGGGATAGGCAAGTATATAACCAGCTATTGGACTAAAGAAGGTTTGAAAACCACCGCTACCTCCTGCGAAAACGGGTAGACCAATTGCACCGAGAATAAGATAGAGGAGAGCAGCAAGGGTAGCTTCCCTCGGTTTAAAAATGGCAGCCACCAGTCCTACAGCAAAGGTCTGTAAGGTGATGGGCACCGCTCCTATCGGAATGATGATTTGTGATAGGGCAGCAATGATAGCAGCACCAAAGGCTGGAATGATGATGTATAGTGTGCGGTTTTTTGACATATTTAGTTAACCTCCATTCATACAACAGTTAACTTATTATAACAAGTAGTATATTTTTAGTCAACCGAAAAATAAAACGAAGTTAACTATTTCGTTAACTTCGTTGTGGTATGATTTTGAGACGTTTAATGTCTTTTAGTTCAATCATGCTGATAACCTTATCTTGTTCGATGAAGAGTGCTTGTCGTTCCCTGTCATAACGATTGATGTACCCTTTATAAATCTTTTGGTTAGACGTCAGCATGACCATCTGTTTATTATCAATAGCATGATAGATATCATTAATAAGCTGATTCTGCAGTAGGTGGACAGGTTTGCTGTGACCTGTTTCCACAAACTGATGAAGCTGATGCTTTACCGCTTCTAAAAAGTTTATCATGGTCATTTCCCTCGTTTCTTGTTAAAATAATTATAGCATGAAAGGTGAAATTTTGTGGATAAGTTAGTCAAAATCGCACCATTTTCACAGAAAAAAACGAATAAACCTAGTGGAGGTACAAAATGGCAGAATTTTCATTTGAAATTGAAGAAAAACTCTTGGTCTTGTCCGAGAACGACAAGGGTTGGACCAAGGAACTTAACCGCGTGAGCTTTAACGGAGCACCAGCCAAGTATGACATCCGTAGCTGGAGTCCAGACCACACTAAGATGGGTAAAGGTATAACCCTTAGCAACGAAGAATTCCAAGTTCTAGTTGATGCCTTCAAAAAATAAGAAATAAGGTCAGCAGAAGAGCTGGCCTTATTTTTGTGTTTAAAACGTATCAAAGATAAGTTTGAGATTAAGAATGGTTAGGATAATAGCGATGGCATAGCCAAGCAAAGTATTCCACTTGGCATTGACGTGTTTTCCCATGAGTGATTTTTTAGAAGTATAGTAAATCAGAGGGAAAATAGAGAATGGCAAGGCAAGTGAAAGGAAAACCTGAGAGTAAACCAAAAGTTGATCCAAAATCTTTTCTTGATCACCGTAAAGAATGGCTACGATGATGACAGGTAGGAGGGCAAAAAGACGTGTGAACAAACGAATCACCCACTGTGGCAACCTCATATGAAGGAAACCTTCCATAACAATCTGACCTGTCAAGGTTCCGGTGATAGTAGAGTTTTGACCACTAGCCAAGAGCGCCAAGGCAAAGAGTGTTGAAAGTGTCGAACTAGCTATCGCACCGGCAATCTTAGAGTCTTGAAGGGCATCGTACATTTGTGAAAATGCCGAAATATCAGAAGCATGACCATAGAAGAGAGCCGCCCCCAAAATCAAGAGGAGGGAGTTCACCACAAAGGCCAAACTCAACTGAATATTAGAATCCCAAGTCATGAAGCGCACAGCCTTGGTTACATCTTTTCCATCAGTGTGGTCTACCTTACGTGTCTGAGATATGGATGAATGTAAGTAGAGGTTGTGAGGCATAACCGTTGCCCCGACAATCCCAAGTGCCAAGGTCAACTGGCTGGTATGTCCAGGAGCATGTGGCTCAAATAGAGTCGCTGTAGGGAGATAGCCCTTGAGAATTCCTGTTATACTAGGCTCGGACAAGGCCACTAGATAGACAAAGATAATCAAGATTGTCAAAATTAAGGTAGAAACAATCGCTTCGATTTTCTTGAAACCTAGCTTCATGATGAGTAGTAGCAGGAAGACGTCTAGGACAGTTGCCAGAATGGCAATCATGATTGGGATACCAAAGAGAAGGTTTAAGGCGATGGCAGAACCAAGCACCTCAGCCAAGTCCGTCGCCATCAAGGCTAACTCCAAGATAACCCAAAGCGTGTATCGCAACCATTTTGGCGAGTGAAAGGCAGTAGCTTGCGCCAAGTCCATCTGGGTTACAATCCCTAATTTCCCAGACATTTGTTGCAACTGCATGGCAATCAAAGAGGAAATTAAGATAATGAAAAGCAAACTGTACTTGTAGGTTGCACCACCAACAACACTGGTAATCCAGTTTCCGGGATCCATGTATCCCACAGCCACTAGTGCCCCAGGCCCTAAGAAAGCCTTGAGATTTTGCCCAAAACGGTTATTATTTGGTGTATCAATTGATTGGTTCACTTCAGAAAGTGAAACCTTTTTTAAAGATGTCATAAGCACCTCTTTCTAAGTCTTATCTGAATGGAAGCGTCACTATTACCACTCATCAAGACAACCTAATTATAACACTATGAGAAATATGTGCAAGATTTTGAAAGGCGTTGAGTATAGGTGGATTGATAAGAAGAATATAGTTTTTGATATCGCCATATCTTTAAAAATATGATAAGACAAGTATGATGATTACAATAGTAAATAGGACGAAAAAAAAGTAATTGTTAACTCTCATACTTGTTTTCTTGTACGGTATAAAAATTGAAAAAAGAATTCGATAATTCAAAAATAAAGTGGTATAATCCCTATATAGAAAGTAGAGGTATTTCATGAGAGGCGGAGCTAGAGAGAATGCTGGACAAAATCGTGTTAGTCCAGATAAGAAAAAAATAGCAAAATCTATTCACGTTAGCCCACACCTATTTAATAAGATTCAAGAATTGGAGATTGATGGTTATGATAGTTTTTCAAGCAAATGTCAATATCTGATTGAAGAAGGTTATGAAGCAATTCAAATGCATAATCATAAAGATAATGTAGACAGTTTAACCTTTATAGACTTATTCGCTGGGGTTGGAGGAATACGAAAAGGATTCGAAGATAAGAATACAAAGTGTGTGTTTTCATCTGAGTGGGACAAATTTTCTGTGAAAACATATGAAGCTAACTACGGTGATATTCCCTTCGGTGATATTACCAAAATTGATGAAAGGGATATTCCTCGACATGATGTATTGCTAGCGGGTTTTCCTTGTCAACCATTTTCTAATATAGGCAAACGAGAAGGATTTGGTCATGAAACTCAAGGAACTTTGTTTTTTGACGTCCTTAGAATTTTAAAATATCATATGCCTAAAATGTTTTTGCTAGAAAATGTACCTGGTCTTTTGACTATTCAGAATGGAGAAACATTTAAAATTATTTTGGATAACTTAGAGGAACTTGGCTATTCAGTTTTCTTTGACGTTTTAGACGCTCAAAATTTTGGTTTAGCACAAGTTAGAAAAAGAGTTGTAATAGTAGGTTTCCATCCAGATTTGAACGTTTCAACATTTGCATTTCCTCAAGGGAATACCGAAAATAGAGTTCCTGTTTCGTCAATACTAGAAAATAATCCTAAGGGATATAGTATTTCTGAACATTTACAGCAATCGTACCTTTTTAAGAAAAATGATGGTAAACCTCAAGTTGTAGATTCAAATTCTACTATCCAAGTAAAAACATTAGTAGCTTCCTATCATAAAATACAGCGACTCACGGGGACTTTTGTTAAAGGTGGAGATACGGGGTTAAGACTTTTTTCGGAATTAGAATGTAAAAGATTGATGGGATTTCCAGATGACTTTATTATTCCTGTAAGTCGAACACAAATGTATCGTCAGATGGGGAACTCAGTAGCGGTTCCGATGATAAGAGAAGTAGCTAATGCAATGAAAGAAGAGTATCAAATGGCACAACAAGATAAAAAAGTTGGAGTAAGCTATGCCTAATAAAGTCAATAAAGGTGAGTGGGCTGAACTTTTTGTGTTTCTTAAGGCTTTATCTGATGGTAAAATTTATGCTGCCGATGAAAATTTGGAAAAAGTAGAAAAACTCTTTTATGTCATATTAAGTGCGATCAAAAATGAAGATGGTATTTTAAAAGAATTTAAGCGTAGTCAGTCGTCAAATGAGATTATTCTATTAGAAAACGATTCAGAGTGTTTACAAATTCCTGTTAATGAGTTTGAGTATTTTTCGAACGTAGTTTTAGAGGCAGTAAAAAATGGAGCAGGAACGTTTGTAATTCCTGAGATTGAGCCATTTTTATCAAGAATTAAACTAACTAAAATAAAAGCTAGTAGCGATAGCAAAAAAGATGTTATTTTTAAGATTCATGATGAGTTTACAGGTGCAGAACCTAAAATAGGTTTTTCGATAAAATCATATATTGGTAGTAAGCCAACGTTATTGAACGCAAGTGGGGCTACAAGGGTTCAGTATAGCTTGTCGAAAAATCTATCCAAGGATGATTTAGAGATAGTAAATCAGATTGCTGGAAGAACTAAAATTAAAGATAGAGTACAATTTATCAAAGATAAGAGTATTTCTTTGGACTTTGAAAAAATCTTAAATGAAACTTTCTCAAGAAATCTGAAAATGATTGATTCTAGAATGCCAGAATTTTTGGGATATCTATTTTTGAATTCTTATTTTGTTAAGGGGAAAGCAATCCCTGATGTAGTTGATTTATATTGTGATAAGTATGGAGAAGATGGGGAAATTATCTCCCACAAAGTAAAAGATTTGTTGGTTGCAGTAGCATTAGGCATGGAACCAAATACTAGGTGGAATGGCCTAGAAGATGCTAATGGCGGTTATATTGTAGTAAAAGATGATGGTGAGGTTTTGTGTTACCATATTTATGACCGAAATAAATTAAGGGAGTACCTTTATAGAAGTACTAAATTTGATAGTCCATCAAGTAAGCGAACTGGTGCAGGTATTGTAACTGAAGAAGCTGGAGAACAAAAATTTACACTAACAATACAAATCAGATTTTAGTGATATCTTTTTGGTATATAAATAGACGAAAAATCTTAGATAGAACAATAAAAGAATGTTGATTTACCAACATTCTTTATTATTATCCAGATGAATCAACCAGCTTATTTGCTTACTAACCACTATGCTAGTGGTGATGGGAGTTTTGGGCACTTGAGCAAGGTCTCCAAGAGCAAAATATAGAAGATAGTTTCACGGTAATTACGAGAGAATTTTTTCTATTTATACTAATTGTTCTTTGTAACTGGTGAACATCTCATCAATGTCATCTTCAACCAAGTGATAGATTTTCCAGTCAAATTCAGTTCTCGCAACATCATCAACCAAGACTGTATAGCAAAAATCCATATAATCTTCATAAAAATCAGAGATGAAGGGGAGGAGTGTGTCACTGATATCAGTTGAACAGAGTTTTTCATCAAGATGTTTAAAGAGATAGTCTGTACCTGTAATCTTTTCATTCTTGAGTTTTTGTGCATCCTCAAGGTTAAATCCATCACTTTGGGGATTAAGAAAATCATGTTTTGCTAACCAAGCTACGAAGATACTGAGATGAAAAGCAGCTCTTTTACTAATCTCTTGCATATCTGATTGGCTTAGTTTTTCTGAAGGGATATCGTTTTCTTCACAATAAAATACAAGTGCGTGATCGAAGAAATAATCTGTGCGGTCTATGGGAAAGTCTACTTGGCTTTCTTCTATTTTTGTATCAGGCTGTTCAAGCACACTTGATTTTTTCTTAAATAGGGACTGTAATTTTTTGAACACGTTTATACCTCATATAAAAATATCCCATTATTTGACTAATGGGATATCATTTTTTATTTCATCGTTGGGAACAACAAGACATCACGGATGGTTGTTGTGTCAGTTAGAAGCATGCAGAGACGGTCGATACCGATTCCGAGTCCACCTGTTGGTGGCATACCGTATTCGAGGGCTTCAACGTAGTCGTAGTCGATGCCTGTTGCTTCGTCGTCACCGAGTTCTTTAGCAGCAGCTTGTGCTTCGAAACGTGACAATTGATCGATTGGGTCATTCAATTCGGTGAAGGCATTTCCGTACTCTTTAGTCATGATGAAGAGTTCGAAACGGTCAGTGAAGCGTGGGTCTTCTGGGTTTTTCTTAGCCAATGGAGACACAGCAACTGGGTGACCGTAAACGAATGTTGGTTGAATTAAGGTTTCTTCAACGAATTCTTCAAAGAAGGCGTTGATGATGTGACCAACTTCAGTGTAGTGTTTTTCAACAGGAACATTCTTTTCAGCAGCGATAGCTTTGGCTTTGTCCAAAGTCATTTCTTGCCAGAAGTCAACACCAGTGATTTCCTTGATAGCGTCAACCATGTGGATACGTTTGAATGGTTCGTTGATCTTGATTTCAGTTCCTTGGTAGTTGATAGGTCCGTCACCTTTAACGGCTTTAGCAGCGTGTTGGATGATACCTTCAGTCAAGTTCATGATATCGTGGAAGTCAGCGTAAGCTTGGTAAACTTCGATAGATGTAAACTCAGGGTTGTGAGTAGCATCCATACCTTCGTTACGGAAGATACGTCCAATTTCGTAAACACGTTCCATACCGCCAACGATGAGGCGTTTGAGGTGGAGCTCAGTTGCGATACGAAGCACCATGTCAATATCTTGAGCGTTGTGGTGAGTGATAAATGGTTTAGCAGCAGCACCACCAGCTTCATTGTGAAGAACAGGTGTTTCAACTTCAAGGAAACCTTGGGCATCAAGGTAACGACGGATTTCAGAAATGATTTTTGAGCGTGTGACAAAGCGGTCAAAGCTGTCACGGTTAGAAATCAAATCAAGGTAACGTTTACGGTAGATGGTTTCAACATCTGAAAGTCCGTGGAATTTTTCAGGCAATGGACGAAGGGCTTTAGACAAGTGTGTGATGTGGGTAGCTTTAATAGAAAGTTCTCCCATATCTGTACGCATGACTTCACCTTCGATACCGAGGAAGTCACCAAGGTCTGCTTTTTTGAAGATTTGGTAGTTTTCGTCACCAACCGCATCTTTACGTACGTAGATTTGGATTTGACCATCACGGTCTTGGATGTGGGCAAAGCCAACTTTACCTTTACCACGTTTTGTCATCAAACGACCTGCGATAGTAGCAGTATCGTTGATTTCGTGCAATTCTTCTTTTGTTTTATCAGCGTATTTGTCTTTTAATTGACCAGATGTAGCTGTGCGTTCGAATCGTTTACCAAAAGGATCGATTCCTTGTTCAGCCAAGGCCGCCATTTTCTCACGACGGACAATTTGTTGATCGTTTAATTCTTCCATGTGTTGATTTGACATGTTAGTCCTCCATAAAATAGTCGTTACCATTGTATCATAAATAGCCCTCTAAAGATAGGAGAAATGGTTGAATGTCAGAGGGAAAATTCTCTATTTTTAGAAAAAATAGAGAGATAGCATTAATCTTTGATTAGAAAGTTACAGAATTTATTGACAAATATAATAAGCCAGGTGTACAATATCATGGTAAGTTTCGTATTTAATAAGGAGGATATACGATGAAAAAGAAAAATTATGTTGGTAAGGCCCTTATGTTTGGTGCTTTACTAGCACCTATTGGGATGCCAACGGTATCTGTTTTGGCAGATAGCTTTTATCAAAATCAAACGAGTGCTCATGCTGCTGACATTACAAACTGGATTGCCAGCACACCTGAACAAATTACAAATAATTTGACAACTCAAAATATCAATCCAAAACAATTGAATGGTCAACAATACGTCATTCAATGGGGAGATACTTTGTGGGGAATCTCTCAAGCTACTGGTATTTCAGTTGAAAAATTAGCTTACGATAACAATATTCAGAATATTGACCTTATCTATGCAGGTGATGTTCTTATCTTGAATCGTGATGGTCAAGTACCAACTGATTACCATGTGACTGGTAGCGGTCATCGTTGTGCAAACTCTAAAGTAGTTATCAACAACTACTATGGAGACCACAACCGTGTTGTCATCAAAAATACGACATTTGTATCTGATGACCACTCTAAGACTACAGTTATCTATGCACCAGATAATTCTGACAATAGTCTTTCATTCTCAAACACTAACAATAACTCAGGCGACAAAGATACCAAAGATTCTAAAGATAGCAAGGATTCATCTTCATCATCATCAGAATCTAAGGAATCTAAAGATGCTTCATCAAGCTCATCAAGTTCAACAAGTGGATCATCATCTTCTACTTCAAGCTCAACAGCAAGCAGTAGTGAAAGCAAACCAAGTACAGAAAGCTCTAAGGAAAAAGAATTGTCTGATGATGCTTTCCAAGACAAGGTTCAAAGCGAATTCGAACAAGTTTATCAACAAAAACGCTCAGGTAGCCCAGCATGGTCTTTCTTCTCACATGTGACTGACACAGCAGGTGGTAACACTGAAGCTAAGAAAGATACTGAAAGCACAGCTCTCTACCGTCAAGGTGAAACACCTAAAGTAGAAGATATCGTTGATGGACCAAAAGATGGCGCCAAAACTGAATCTAATGCCAAGGCTCTTGCAGAAAAAATCTATGATGCCCTTAACAGAGACAGCAAGATGTCAGATTTAATCAAGGCAAAATATGCGCAAATTAAGGTAACTTACCAAGGCAATAAATGGACCTTCAACGTTGACGTTTACAAGGAAAAAGAAAGCTCATCATCAAGCTCTGAAAAATCATCTGAATCTAAGGATTCTTCAAATAATGATTCTCAAACAGAATCACGCATGAGCTCAAGCTCTTCAAGCGACGACCATTCATCAAATTCTTCAAGTCATAGTGATTCAGACTCAGATGCAACTTTTGATGACCTAAATGGTGATAACTAGAGAGGGGCTAAGCATGTCAAAGAGAAATATCATTATTAGTGTGATTCTTGCCTGCCTTGTGATTACGGGTACTGGTTTCGGTGCTTTCTATTATTGGGGCACACACCATTTAGATAGTGTTGTACCTGGTAAGGTTTATCAATACTCAAGCTCACTTAACGGTGAGGTCAATAACCGTGTCATGTATGTGGCCTTCCAAGAAGGTGGTAACAAGGCGATTGTCGGTCAGGACCGTACAACTGTTCTTAATGCCGCTAAAAGTCAAGGCGATTTTGACAAGGCCTACAATGATCAATCAGCTAAATGGGAATACAGCGTAACGAAAACAACGCTTACCCTTGGTAAAAAAGAAAATGATCAAGTGTCACAATGGCAATACAACAAGGTCTTTGCTTATGGTGACCACTTCACATCAAAAGACTTTTTCTACCAAATTGCTAAAGGCGGTCAAGGCGAAGTTAAACAAAAAATGACCTTTAAAGAAATTCAATAAGCATTAGATTCGTTCAAAATGCTTGAAGGTTTGGGACCTGGTGTTCCAAACCTTTTTTAATGCCTTAACACCCTTAGAAAATAAACGAGATTACCTAAAAGAAGTGAAGTGGAAAATTGAAAAAATAGAGTAAAAACGATATAATAAGGCTGTTTGGGCAGTTGCATGCAGGTCAAATAAGACAGGCAGGACTGGCTATGGACAGTTGACCTAAAGCTAACTTTTGCCAGGCTGAGAAACAGTTATAAGGCTGGCTACTTTTTCTGTCAGTCAGTGTACTTACTAATGTGTTTAAGTCCCTGGAGAAGAGAATTGATTCAAGAAAGAATGGGCAGATGATTACTTCTATTGTTTTTGACGTTGACGATACTATTTATGACCAGCAGGCGCCTTATCGTATTGCCATGGGAAAATGCTTCCCTGACTTTGATATGGCACACATTAATCAGGCCTACATTCGTTTTCGCCACTATTCTGACGTTGGTTTTCCACGTGTAATGGCCGGTGAGTGGACAACCGAGTATTTCCGTTTTTGGCGCTGTAAAGAGACACTTTTGGAGTTTGGTTACCGTGAAATTGATGAAGCAACGGGCAATCATTTCCAAGAGGTTTATGAGCAGGAGTTGGAAAATATTACCATGCTTGATGAGATGCGCATGACCCTTGATTTCCTCAAGGAAAAGAAGGTTCCAATGGGCATTATTACCAATGGTCCAACAGAGCACCAGCTTAAGAAGGTTAAAAAGTTGGGACTTTACGATTATGTAGATCCTAAGCGTGTTATTGTTAGTCAAGCGACTGGCTTCCAAAAACCAGAGAAGGAAATCTTTAATCTTGCAGCTGAACAGTTTGACATGAATCCGTCAACAACATTATATGTCGGAGATTCTTATGACAATGATGTCATGGGAGCCTTCAATGGTGGTTGGCATTCTATGTGGTTTAACCACCGTGGCCGCAGCCTTAAACCAGGCACTAAACCAGTTTTTGATTTGGAAATCGATAATTTCGAGCAACTTTTCGGAGCTGTCAAGGTACTTTTCGACCTTCCTAATAACAAATATATCTTTGATATTAACGATAAAGAAAATCCGGTTCTGCAACTGGGTATCAATAACGGTCTCATGATGGCGGCTGAACGTCTTCTTGAGAGTAATATGAGTATTGATAAGGTGGTTATCCTTCTTCGTTTGGATGCCAATCAAGAAAAAATTATTCGTATGAAATATGGCAAATAAATAGAACGGTCTTGAATGGCCGTTTTATTGTCTAAAGCGTAATAAAAGGAGATTGAAAATGACAGAAAAAAACAGCCTGAGACAGGATATTGAAGCACTATGTACTGAGCGTGATGCCCTGGAAAAAGAGGTAGAAGCACTTAAAGCTAAACGTGATGATCTCTTCGAAGGCGTTAGAGATGCAGAGCAAATGAAAAGTGTTGCCTGGGATTCATTTTATGCATTGGCGGATCACCTCAAGGCTGAAGAAAAGCAAAGAGAATTTGCTAATAATTATTGGGAGCATGTTTCTGGGGATCTCAAGATAGACATGGAATTTGTCTTAAGTCGTGGTCTACGGTTTAAACGGTTACTGTCTCAAGGACAGTTTGAACTGGTCTCACAGGAATTAGACATTTTTGAGAAGGAATTAGACGATTTGGGCCGAAGTTTTGGTGTTGAGCTTGATCGCCTACCAGAGGAACCTAGCCCTATAGATTAGTAAGGTATTGCCCTTAAAGTGTTTTTTTAGGGGTTTTTTGAATACCAAAAAAGCGACCTTGAAAAGAATCGCTTGCTTTATCTTGTTAGACGATGATTTAGCTGATTTTGTTTTCTTTATCCATGTAAGATGTGTCATTCCAACGTTTGAGAGTGAAATGTTCGCAATCTTCTGTTTCAAGAATAGTGACCGATGCGTTGTCGAGACCACCAGCCTTACGGAGCAAACCTGGCTCAAATCCCAAGAGGCTACGAATCGAAGCTGTTAAATTAGCTCCGTGCCCAACGAGGAGAACGTTTTTAGCATCACTATCTTTAAGTGTTTTGATTAATTGGGCGACACGTTGAGTGGTGCTATAAACAGACTCTGCATGGAAATCTTTAGCACGGAATTTGGCTAGGTTATTGCGAAAAGCGTGCATTTCTTGTGGATAAATCGATTGGACCAATGAAATCTTTTGGCCTTCGAGTTTACCCAAGTTCCATTCACGCAGTGCCTTTGTGTAGGTAACCTCAACCTTATTTTTTTGAGACTCAATAATGAGTTCCGTTGTTTTTTTAGCGCGTGGCAGATCGCTTGAAAAGACTAGGTCAAAATGTGTGTCACTGAGATAGCGACCGAGCTCACGTACTTGTTCAATCGATTCTTCAAGTAGAGGCGAATCCCCTTTGGCACCTTGAAGACGTCCTTCTAAGTTCCATTCAGTTTTACCATGACGAACGAAATATAGTTTCATAATTACTCCTTAATATCAGCGAATTCAGCTTTGACAAAATCAGCAAGGGCCTGACTATTGATACGGATAGAACGCCCAATTTCTCCTGCTGAAACAATGAGAAAACCAGCTTCTCGTGCCGATTGATCAATGTAGATAGGAAAATTGTGTTTTTGACGAATGCCCACAGGATTGTTAGCTCCATGTACATAACCTGTCGTTTTTTGGAGATCCTTTTGTGGAATCATGTGAACTTTCTTGTTCCCTGAAATCTTAGCTAGTTTTTTTTCAGATAGATGTTCAGTGATAGGAACGATACCAATGACGGGTCCCGTCTTATCACCGTTGAGGGCGAGAGTTTTATAAATGCTTTCACGTGCCACATCCTCTGGAAGCTCACCTTCTAACCCATTGAAGGCTAAGCTGTCATGGTCAATTTTAGCCTTATCAAGAATTTGGTCAACCAAGGTCTTCTTGACTTTGCTTTTCTTTGCCATTATTATATCTCCTTCTAAAATTGTGCATTTCTACCATTCATTATAACACATTCGACTTGACACGCCTAAGCCAATTTTGAAAAGAAAAAAACCAGTGTCCGAGACACTGATTTCTACTGACTGCTAGACATCCTTGAGGAACTAGAGGAGCTGGTTACAGTAGCTGAGCTAGTTGAACTTGACGATTTAGTGGTCTTGTTTTTAGTTGATTTTTTCTTAATCTTACCAAAGAGTTTTTCAAAGGTTTTACGTTTGTTTTTATCAGGATTGATTTGGTTAAGATCTAGGATATTGTCGAAACCAGGAAGGCTTCCTTGAGACGTGTACTGGTGAAGGTCATAGTCAATCTCAGTATTTGGCAGGGCCTCATAGTAGCCCGAATCGGTACCGTAGGCTGGAATCCATACGGCGTCGAAGTTTTTAGTGGAAACTTCTTGCTCAAGCATGAAATAAGCACCAATGTAAAGACCAACATTTTCAGCTCCAAGACGTTTGAGTTCGGCTCGAAAGGCTTGGACACCTTCATCCATGTTAGACATGGTTTCCTCTTCAACGTCAATCCAGTAATAGGTAGGTTTGTATGGAGAAGCATTTTTGTAGAAGATACGAGCTTCTTCCTTCATCTCCTTTACAGAAGTACCTTGTGCGTAGGAATAGACGGCAACTGGAACGTCACGTTTTTTGAGTTCTTTGATATGTGTTTTAAAAGATTTGTCAACCCCATTTGAGCTGGCGGCATTGCTATCCTTGCTAATCTGTGATCCACCGAAGATGCGGATAATAGCACCAGAAATATGATTTGACAAGACATCGTAGTCGATATCCTGAGGTAGTTGCCAACCCGAAAGGTCAATAATGGGATTAAGCACGAGCTCCTCATTAGAGCTACTAGATGGACTGGTTGTTGTTTTTGGCGGTGTAGCAGAAGGAATAGCCGATTTCACGTTCTCGAGATGCGCCTGCTGTTTGGACGTATTGTGAATGTTTGCAATAACTAATGCTAATCCTAAAAGAGCTAGAACCACGTAAACAACGATCGGTTTAATTCTTTTTCTCATTACTTCCCATTCTACCTTAAATAGCGTAAAAATGCAAAATAGTCGGCTTATAAATTCTGTGAGTTATATTAAAGTAACTGATTTTTAAAAAGCTTTAGTAACGCTAGTTCACACTGATTTGATGAAGGTATCCCTAGGGATTTAGTTGTGAATTAAGTGAATATTTCATTTATTTAAGACGGATTTTTAGCCTTATTTGTCAGCTTCTTCCTTAAAACTGGCGCCACTAGTGGCATCTGACCAGGCTACCAGTGCTTGAGCAGAGCTATCCAGATAGGTCTGGAGAGATTGCTTCAAATCAAAAATCGTCTCCCAAAATCCTAAGACCTGTCCTTCTTGGTCTGTTGAGGCTTGATAAGTCTGGATGAGGATTTGCTCAAAACTATCTGTCGGAATGGGATAACTAATGGTTTTGGTGGGAGAAGCTAGAACTTCAGACATGATCCAATCAGGCAGATTTTCAGCCTCACGGGGGAAGAAACTACCGTCAGCGCCACCATTGTCATAAAGAAAGTTTCCTTTAGCATCGTAGGCGGCTAGTTTATAGGGCAAGTGGTTCAGTAGTGTTGTTAAATCGTTCATACTGTCATGATAGCCTCTTTCATGACAAAAGGCAATGTTTTGACCTTTCGAAGCACTAGGTCTATAGATTTCATGTGTTTTTGTGGGAAGAATAGGCCTACACTATTGAACGCCCAAAGTGACTTTTTATCGTGCTAAAAACGCTTGAAATCAATGACTTCAAGCGTTTTGAATTTCAATTCTGAGATTTGCTAAGAGAAATGGCCTTTGTCTATCAGTCGGCCTTGCGTCCGATAAATTGTTTTAAGAAATAGATGAGGTAGCCCACAGCAATGTAGCCAGCACTAATTAGGAGGACATTAAGCAAAACCTTGTTCCAGCCCAACTTGTTGACATTGATAAAAAAGTAGGCGAAGGGACTATTTTTTGCGTGTGGAATAGGCAATTTTAAGACTAATCCATTGAGAAGGGCAAAGGCAAAGTAGGCCAAGGGTGCTAAAGACCAGTAAAGGGGCTCACGCAAACGGTAAGCCTTTCGGGCATCAAAAACGAGGGTATCAAGCACCAATCCCCAGGGAACAATGTAGTGGACCAAGAGGTTACGAACCGTCCAAAAGTCTTCCGGTTTGGTACTAGGGGCTAATAGAAAATGATAAATAACACCTGTGATTAAGATGGCCATAGTGACACCACCCTTGTAACGTAAGAGTTTGATGTTGGTCGTTGCATCCCCTTTGTTGAAATCGTAGATGATAAAGAAAATCAAACTAGAGAAAACCAGGATATTGGACAAAACGGTGTAGTAGAGCAACATGCCCCAACCATCATCATGGATTTGAATAGAGACCCCAACCAGACCGCAAAGGGCTAGTAAGATACGGTAAAAACGAGAAATAGCCATAAGCTTCCTTTTCCTAATAAATAATCTCTCTTATCATATCACATTTTTCACTAACAATTTAGTGAAAATTCTAGTAAAATCAAAGTAAGAAAGACTTTAAGGAGTAATTATGGCCCAGCTCATCGACTATCTGGAAAAGGTTGAGAATCTAACTTTTGACCAAGAACCTCTGAATATCTTGGATAAGGTTTGTATCAACGAAATCGGCTACCTGACCTATGAAAAATGGCTCACAGCCAGTGACTTAAAGAAGCCCATCAATTTACATGACTTCGCTGAGGGCAAGGAGTTAAATCCAGATTATTCCTTCATGGTGACCAAAGAGCGGGTGGAACTCGCAGAGGCTATAGTCAGGTCTAGGCGTTTTGCCAGTCTGAGTCTTAGTGACTACCGCAGTGTCTTGGACAAGGAGGTGGAAAAACAGTTTGCGGCCATGATTTTCAGTCTGCCTGAACTGGACTACCATCAGCTTGTCTTTCGTGGGACGGATGATAGTGTCATTGGATGGAAGGAGGATTTCCAGCTGACCTATAGTCGAGAAATTCCTGCCCATCGCTCAGCTCTTGCCTTTCTGTCTGAGCACTTGCCAAACCTCAGTGGTCATATCGCTGTTTCTGGTCATTCCAAGGGTGGTAATCTTGCCCTCTATTCGGCTGTTCAAAGCTCGACTGCTCTACGTGAGCAAATAGCAGAGCTCTTGCTCCTGGATTCACCAGGCTTGATGAAGTCCCTCTTAGAGAAGCCTTCTTACCAAGAGTTAAAAGCCAGGATGACAGTTATTAGACCTCAAGATTCTGTCGTAGGAGTCATGCTCTATTGGGAGAGGTCTGCCCAGCTAGTCGCAGCAGAAGGCATTGGATTTGCGCAACATAACGCCTTGAGCTGGGAGGTTGATTTGGCGACAAATGATTTTGTTCATGAGGACCAGCCAACAGAGATGAGTCAACGTTTGGAAGAAACCTTCCAAGAGTGGATTGAGACCTTGCCTAATCAAGAACTCAAGCAAGTTTGCGATTTGGTTTTTGATACCATCCTTGATTCAGGTATTGAAAGCCTAGATGATATTGGCATCCAAGCCTTGCCACAGATAGGTCAGATGCTGCAAGAATTTGGCAATCTCTCGGACAAACAAAAGAAGGTCTTGCAAGACGGTTTCAACCAGTTACTCTGGATATTTTGGAAGTCAGGAAATAAAAAAACTAGCCTATCCAAACTAGAACTTCCTGATTTTATTAAGAAGTTAAGCGAGTTAAGGAATCACGATTAGAGGCATAGGGTGATAGAAATGGAGAATATGATGCCTAAAAATGTACTAATTACAGGAGCAACATCAGGAATTGGCGAAGCAACGGCGCGTGCCTTTGCCAAAGAGGGGGATAACCTGATCTTGACAGGGCGCCGTGTAGAGCGTCTTCAAGCTCTAAAAGCAGAATTTGAAGCGACCTATCCAGACCAAAAAGTTTGGACCTTTGCACTGGATGTCACTGATATGGACATGGTCAAGGATGTTTGCCAAGCCATTCTCAAAAGTGTGGGGCAAGTCCATGTTTTAGTCAATAATGCAGGTCTGGCACTAGGCCTAACAGCCTATCAAGATTATGAGGAGTGGGACATGCTGACTATGCTCGACACCAATGTCAAGGGCTTGATGATGGTTACACGTCAGATTTTGCCAAGTATGGTAGCTGCCAATGAGGGCCATATCATCAATATGGGCTCTACGGCGGGCATCTATGCCTATGCAGGTGCTGCTGTGTATTCAGCTACTAAAGCCGCAGTGAAAACTTTCAGCGATGGTTTGCGTATTGATACCATTGCCACAGATATCAAGGTGACAACCATTCAGCCCGGTATCGTTGAGACCGACTTTTCTCAAGTTCGCTTTCACGGTGACAAGGACAAGGCAGCCAAGGTTTATCAAGGTTTGGAAGCCCTCCAAGCCCAAGATATTGCGGATGCTGTCCTCTATGTCACCAAGCAACCACGACGCGTCCAGGTTTCAGACATGACCATCATGGCTAACCAGCAAGCCACAGGTTTTACCATTCATAGGGGGGATAAATAGAAGATAAAAACATGGCACCAAGCTGTGTTTTTTTGTTTGAATTTTCCCAAAACTATGAAAGAAACCGTGAAAATGCTATAATGTAAGGGATTACGACAATGTTGAAAGGATAAGTCATGCCACCAGTTACTCCAGAACTTGAGATAGAACGTCAATTAATCGAGCAATTAACCTCTGGTGAGAGCCAGTGGACCTATCGCCCAGACTTAAAAAATGAAGATCAATTATGGGACAACTTTTTTGAGAAGTTAGCGCAAAATAACGTTGCCCTACTAGCTGACCATCACTTGACCGAACAGGAGAAGCGTCAAATCAAGAACCAGCTTAACTTCATTAACTATTATGAAGCTGCTAAGTGGCTGGCTGGTGAAAATGGTATTGCTAAAGTCGAGGTACAGCGTGAAGATGCTAGCCTTGGGACTATCCGTCTCTCTGTCATCTGGCGTGATAATATCGCTGCTGGAAAATCCAGTTACGAAGTGGTCAATCAGGTGGAACGTGACAAGGCCTATCCTCAAGATCAGGACCGTCGTTTAGATACAACTCTGATGATAAATGGCCTTCCTCTTATCCATATCGAGCTCAAGAGTCCTCGTGTGGCCTTTTTGGATGCCTTTCATCAAATCAAAAAGTATGACCGTGAAGGAAAGTTACGTGGCATCTATTCTGCCCTTCAGATGTTTGTTGTGACTAATAAGGTTGATACACGTTATATTGCAGCTGCACGAGAGGATAAGCTCAATAAACAATTCTTGACATCTTGGGTGGATAAAGATAATAAACCCATGACCAGTCTTATGGACTTTGCTCATGAGGTCCTGTCTATTCCACGTGCTCATCAGATGGTGATGCAGTACTCCGTTATTGATGATAGTAAAAAAGCCCTCATCCTATTACGTCCTTATCAAATCCATGCCATCGAGTCTGTTCAGGATGCCTCTCGCCGTCAGGAATCTGGCTATATCTGGCATACCACGGGTTCTGGTAAGACCCTAACGTCCTACAAGGTGGCTCGCAACCTCTTGCAGATTCCAGCCATTCAAAAGACGATTTTCGTTGTGGACCGAAGGGATCTTGACCAGCAGACGACCTCGTCCTTTCTTTCCTACGCTGTTAATGATGTCATTGACATCGATGAAACGGACAATACCCATGACTTGGTTAAGCGTTTGGCAGGAAATGATAAGCGTGTGATTGTGACGACTATCCAGAAAATCACAACCATGATGCGCAAGTTTGGAGAAGGTAAATACCAAAAGGATTCGGAGAAAATCAAGGACCTCCGTGTGGCTTTCGTTGTGGATGAGTGTCACCGTGCGGTCACACCTCAGACGCAAAAGGATATCAAGGGATTTTTCCACAATTCGCTCTGGTATGGCTTTACTGGTACACCGATTTTCAAGGAAAATAAACGCAAGCAATTAGGTGATTTGGCACAAACCACCCACCAACAATATGGCGAACGTCTCCATGAGTATACGGTCAAAGAAGCCATCCATGACGGGGCAGTTCTGGGATTCAAGGTGGACTATCGAAATACCATTATTTCGCCGATTCCTGAAAAAGATCTTCCTGACTCTGTTTATGAAGATAAAGAACACATGCTAGAAGTCTTGGATGCTATCCTAAACAAAAGTTATCAACAGTTGGGCTTTCCAAATGGTGTGGGCAAGACCTACGAGGCTATCTTAACGGTTAAGTCCATTCCACAAGCTCAGGCTTATTACAATCTGCTCAAGAGTATCAAGGCAGGACACGAACGTGTCAAAGTGTCAGATCGAGCTAAGCGCGTGCTACCCGACTTTCCAAAGGTGACGGTCACTTACTCCGTTTCGGAAAATGAGGAAGAGTCTATCGACTACCAAGATCACATGAAACAGGTCATGGACGACTACAATCAGGAGTTCGGTACCCATTTTACTATGGCTGATTTGCGTGGCTTTAACACGGATATCAATAATCGTTTAGCCAGAAAGTTAGACAAATACATTCCTCGCAATGAGCAGTTGGATTTGGTTATCGTCGTTGATCGTCTTTTGACAGGTTTTGATGCCCCATGTCTATCCACTCTCTTCATCGACCGTAAGCCCATGCGTCCACAGGATTTGATTCAAGCTTTTAGTCGCACCAACCGCATCTTTGACAGTAAAAAGCGTTATGGCCATATCATCACCTTCCAAAGGCCAGAGGCCTTTAAAGAGGCTGTGGATAACGCCCTTAAACTCTACTCAAACGGTGGTGAAAATGATGTCACTGCCCCAGACTGGGCAGAAGAAAAAACAAACTTCATTCAAGCCTGGATAGACTTTCAAGTAAAAGTGGAAGATGTGGAAAACTATATCATCACGATAGAGCAGGCCACTAGCCCACAACTTCGTCGCATTGCCAAGGCTTACCAAACCTTTGACAAGTATCTGGCATCTATCCGTGTATATAGCGAATACGATGAAGTAGCTATCTATGCAGAGACAGGCCTATCAGATGAAAAGCTTGAAACCTATCTCGGAATCTATCAAAATATCCTAGCAGAGCTCAAAAGCCGAGCTGAAGACGATGGTGATGATAATCTCTTTGATATCCACTACGAACTGGAATCCGTCCAAGTTGACGAGATTAACTATGCTTACATCCTGACCCTGATTCAAAGTATGATTCAGCAGGAAGAGGATAGTCCACAGGCTCTTAGTGACAAGGATATCGAAACGGTTGATAACTATATCCAGAGTCTGGAACGCACCAATCCTAAACTAGCCGAAATCATCCGAAATCTGTGGAAAGAAGTCCAAGCCAATCCTAAAGATTACCAAGGACAGTCTATCACTGGCGTCTTGGACACTATGATTGAAGCCATCATCGACGACCATCTCAAATGCTTTGCCAGAGAATGGTATGTCGGACTCGATGAACTTCGTTACTACGTTCAACACTATCGTAAGGGTGCTAAAAAGCAATCTGGAGAAAGCCAGCTCACCAAGAGCCAACGCTACAAAGACTATAAATCAGAAACAGCTGATGCCCTCAACCCTCTCAGCTACAAAAAACACATCAAAGAAGCCTACACCAAACTCATTGAAGAAGTGATTGAACCATTGAGAGTGGGGAGGTAGAAAATGAAAATACAATTAATAAATTATTCTGGTAAGAATACCAAAGGACTATTAGTGGATTTATGTAATTCGTTTGGAAATGCAGAGTCTTTAGACTCGTACGATTTAAATATAATTGATTTAACAGATGAATTAATATGGCAAAATAGAAGTTTGAGAGCAGATTTTGATACTTTAAATTGTGATGATGATTTTCAAACTTTGAAAACCAGTATTATTCGTTCTAGTAAAACAAATTATTTATATGTTTTACCCAAGAATATTAAATTTAAAACAAATTTTAATAATCCAAATAGACATTCTAGTAAGATTCATCTAACTAGTGTTGATATTAAGAATAATATTTATAAACTAACAACCAATTTGCAAAAGATCATTCCTTTCACATTTACCTTATACTATGAGAAAACTTTGACGTATTTATCGGAAATTGAATTATCAGCTGATTTTTATTTTGATCCAAATATGAGGACAAATGAGGAAGGTATTGTAATTTCTAAGAATGAGATATACTCAAATGGGAGTGAAAAGTTAGTATTTTTAACATTGGGTAGAAATTCAATAACAACTTTACAGATTGAAAATGATAATTTAAAGCTGATATTAGATAATATATTTTTAACACAATCTCTTGAAAACATTCCTAAATGGTTTTCGAAACTAGAATTTTTTGACGATGCTTATCAAACGGGAATAGCGAAGATAGAAGAAAGAAAAATTCAAGAATCAAAACTTAAAATAGAAAATGTTGAACAAATTATTAAAAAAAATAAATATTATGAATCTATACTTTATAAATCAGGGAAAGAATTAGAACTTGTTCTAATAGAGATGTTAGTAGAAATGCTAGAAATAAAAACTGATTTTAAAGACACTAAAGATGAAGATTTTTCTTTTGAAAAGAATGGAATTCATTATCTATTTGAATTTAAAGGATTAACTAAAGATCTAAAAAAATCCAATATTTCTCAGTTAATGACTCATGTATATAAATATGCCGAAAAGAAAGAAATTTCGGATAAAATTATTAAGAGAATTATCATTGTAAATCGGTTTAAGGATATAGATCCGAAAGATAGGGAATTAATCAATGATAGTATTATAGATATAGCAAAAAATAAGATATTTAATGTGTTAATTATAGACACAATGCAATTTTTAAAGCTATTTGAAAAATATAAACTTGGAGAAATAGTTATTGATGAAATTATTACTAGTTTTGATCAAATTGGGCTCTTTGAACTAAGTTAGATATAAAATTAAATATTGTGTTTCATTTTTATATAAAGAATAGGAGAATGTTTATGGAAAAAAGTGTTGGAGTTAGAGGAGCATATTTACTTTTTTCTAGGGAGGAAGAGATAGAATTACAAGAAAGATATTCCAAAGAAGATATAGAGATCTTATTTTTTGGAGAAGACAGTTTACAGGCATCTTTCGATTCATTTATTGAAATAATCTTAAATGAAGAAATGTTGAGGGCTATAATAGCAGGACTAACAGTTGAGATTTTAAAAGAGTTAATTTTTAAGGCTGCATCTTCTATTAAGAATAAAAAAATAATAAAATTTGAGTCGGCTGATAAAATTTCACCAGCTACTATCACGATAAAAGCTTCAACTAAAAAGGGAACAATCTATCAAAATATACAGAATGATATTTCTGACAAAAATTTTTACGAGTCAATTAATAAAATAAAAGAAGCTAAAATACTTTTAGATTCCAACAAAAAAGATGGTATAAACGACTTATTCATAGTTGAAAACAGTGTAGGAAATTTTGAGATAATGACCTTAAAGGAATACATTGAGTATAGGAAAAAGAGTGAAGAAAATGATCAATAGAAACATTCCCAAAATTAGATTTAAAGAATTTATTAATAATTGGAATAACTATAAATTAGGACAGCTTGGAAATTTTAAATCGGGAATAGGTTTTCCAGATAGTCAACAAGGTGGTACAGAAGGAATCCCATTTTTTAAAGTTTCTGATATGAACAATATTGGAAATGAAACTGAGATGAGGAATGCAAATAATTATGTTACACAGGAGCAAATTATGAAAAATAGTTGGAAAGTTATTAATGAAACACCAGCTATCATATTTGCTAAAGTTGGTGCTGCATTGATGTTAAATAGAAAACGGTTAGTTACTAGACCTTTTCTGATTGACAATAATACTATGAGCTATTCTTTCGATGAATCATGGGATAAAGATTTTGGTTTAACATTATTTCAAACGATAAATTTGCCTAAGTATGCACAAATCGGTGCTCTTCCTTCATACAATGCTAGTGATATAGCAATGATAAAGGTTAATGTACCAAATGTTCAAGAACAATCCGCCATTGGCTCTCTTTTCCACAATCTAGACGACCTTTTGGCTCGCTATAAGGACAATCTTGCTAACTACCAATCTCTCAAGACGACCATGCTCTCCAAGATGTTCCCTAAAACTGGAGAGTCAGTTCCTGAGATTTGTTTAGATGGATTTGAAGGTGAGTGGAAAAGTGATACTTTTGAAAGTTATCTTACTGAGAGTAGGATATTAGGTGATTCAGGTCTTGATGCAAAGAAAATAACTGTCAAGTTGTGGGGAAAAGGTGTTGTAGAGAAGGAAGAAAAGTATGCTGGTAGTTCAAATACGCAGTACTATATTAGAAAAGCAGGACAGTTTATTTATAGTAAACTAGATTTTCTAAACCAAGCATTTGGAATTATTCCAACTGAACTAGACGGGTACCAGTCAACATTAGATTTACCAACTTTTGATGTTAAAGGTATTGATACCAAGTTTTTACTTGAATATGTAATGAGAAGAGAGTTTTATGAATATCAAGGATTAATTGCTAATGGTTCACGAAAAGCAAAACGTATTCATCCAGATGATTTTTTATCTATGCCAGTTAGAATACCTTCTCTCGCTGAACAACAAGCCATAGGTGACTATTTCTCAAATCTTGACCAGCTTATCACTTCTTATCAAGAGAAAATCACTCAGCTAGAAACACTCAAAAAGAAACTCTTACAAGATATGTTCATCTAAGGAGAAAGTGAAGTATGGAGCATGAATTCATTAAGTTAGAGCACATTGATACCACAATTGCAGCAAAAAACTTTTCTGTATTACTCAATGATAATAAAACATATTTTCTGAATGGTAGTTGGGGATCTGGTAAGACTGATTTTTTAGAAGAGGTGAAGAAAAATTCCCCCAAGAAACTCATTACAATTGATTTTTGGAGACTAACAGATACTAGGTCAACAATTGAGATTGCATTTTCAAAATTACATCCATTATTATACTGGGCTATAAGAGTAGGTGTTGTTCTTCTAGTGGCTGTATCTATACTGATGACTAATCTTGTTGATATTGGGTTGAGTAATTATTTTGGTGGCTCAAAACCTTTGATTTTGAAACTAGGAGGGGTAGTAGCATTAATAGTTGCTGTATGGCAAGTCTTTAAGAAAAAATCGGATGAATTTTATTGTTTCTTACTAAGTAATTCTCTAAAGTTCCCAAAGTTTTCAAAAGTACTTATTATTGATGACTTTGATAGAATGTCTGAAAAGCAACAAGAAGAAAGTTATAAACTTTTCAGTTTGGTAAATGGAAAGTTGCCTATTGTTTTTGTTGGTGATATTACAAAGGTTCATAAAAGTGACGATAATTATTTATCAAAAATAATTGATAGACAAGTTGAACTACCATTTGATTTGCATCCAACTAAAATATGGAATAACTATTTTAGTGTTTTAGAAGATAAATTTAATATAGGACTTTCTAATGATTTTAAAAAAAGAGTAAGTTCTGATCAGAAGAATTTACGAGATAGAGAACACTTTAATGATTATGTCAATCAAGAATTCTTTAGAAGGGGAAAGTTTGGTCGTGTTCAAGTTGAGCAGCAATTACTAGTGATTTATGCTTATCTATTTTATCCAGAACTATATAATAATATTATTGAAGGTGTTTCCATTACAATCAAGGATTCCGAGGAAACAGTTTTTCAAAGTGTGACTAAAAAAGGCCTCACGATAAAAGAACAATTATCTAAAATCCAGAGATTCGAAATTTTAGGTTATCCGTTTTGTTTTAATAGAAATCCGCAAGGATATCAAGTTTACGAAGTATCTTCTAATCGTACAGAAGATGAATTAGATATTTTATTTGATAATATGTCAGAAGATTTAGTTAAAGAATTGGTTGAGTCGGATAAATTGACTGATTTTTACCAATATTTAAATACACAGTATCAAACATTTTCTGAGAACCAACAAAACCAACTCTTCGAGATAGCCATAAAAGAATCCTTGAAATTAAAAAATAGTCCCTCGATGAATTTTATAATCCAAGAAAGGTTTTCGGAACTTTATTACTCAGTTAATGGTGAAGAAACTGACCTTATGGACTTAGATGGTGAGGAGTTTAATGCTAAACGAATTGAGAGAATAGAGGCTATTTTTGAGCCTCTGGGATATGATCAGTCACAAATAATTTATATTTTAGAAAAGCACAATGTATTGAGCTTCCCTGAGTTAGGAAAGTCTTACACCAACCTAATAATTACTCCTGAAACTATCTTGAAATATAAGAGAAAGGATTTTATACTTTTAACCTATCTACATTGTGAAAATCTATCAAGACAGTTTATAAATTGGGATAGAAATATATGGGAATGTATAGATTTATTTGATAACAGGGAATTTTTGTCATTTTGGAGATTTCAATCAATTATCACAAATAATTTAGATATTAAAGACTTTGATATTAAAGACTTTGATATTATTCCTGAGGATAAGAGGTATACTATTTGGATTGGTAGATATTTGTCCAAATTTCCAGATGATTATATTGATTTTAGGGAGTCTGTCATTTCTAAGATTAAACCAATACTTGAAAAGATGGAGAAGGAAGGTTTTATATTTACTGAAAAAATTGATGAAAGACATAAAAGATAAGCAAGAGTATTTTCAAAGGAGACAAACATGGTATCAGTAACACAACGTATTAAACAGATTAAGCAGCCTCGTGGTGGTTATCTGCCTGTTAAGGCTTTTACTGTGACGACGCTTGATGATGGTCAGGGTCTTAATCCTGAGGAGTCTATTGCGGCTAGTTTGGTTGGGACTGCTGTGGACTATCTCAGTCGTTTCATGGATGGGACAGCTGTTGAGGAGGCTTTTGAGATTTCCTTGCTTGGTGCTCGTGCCATGAGGATGGAGTCTAAGACTTTTGGTCTTCTGGATGATGTTAAAGGGCTAGACGATTTGTCGATTACTAAGGCTTGTCAGTTGGCAGGTTTTGATAGTGCTTTTCGTGCTGGTCCTCTGGCTTATCGTCCAGTGGAGGGGATTGTTCCAGATCAGGCGACTATTGCTAATATTCGTACCATGGTTGAGCGTAGTTTGAGCTTTTTCAAGGCCTTTGGTCCTGTGACTGCGGATGGTTTTACCATGGAAGGGGCTTATACAGCTACCATAACGACTGGTGATGGGGATTTCCTGACCAAAGATACCCTTTGGGACTTTAAAGTCACCACCAGCAAGCCTAATAAGGACCATTCCTTGCAGCTATTGATTTACTATCTCATGGGTAGGCGTTCGATTCATCTAGAGTTTCAAACCATTGAAAAACTAGGCATTTTTAACCCACGTCAAAACACCATTTACCAACTTCCCATTTCTGAGATTTCAGATCAAGTCATCAAAGAAGTGGAAACAAACGTGATTGGCTATTAGAACTAATAGGATAACATTCAAAAATACAAAGAAAGAAACATTATGTCAGAAACAACACAAACCTCCCAGTCGCTCTACCAAGCGCTGTGGAACTCAGCGGATGTGCTCCGCTCTAAGATGGATGCCAATGACTACAAGTCTTATCTCTTGGGTATGGTCTTTTACAAGTATTTGTCGGACAAGATGCTCTTTTTTGTGGCAGAGACCATGGAGGAAGAGACAGAAAGCTTGGATGAGGCATTGGCAGTCTATCGTAAATACTACGAGGATGAGGAGACTCACGAGGACCTTTTAGCAGTCATCACTGATGAGATGAGCTATGCCATTCATCCTGACTTGACCTTTACGGCCTTAGTGGAACGAGTGAACGATGGAAGCTTTCAGTTAGAGGACCTGGCTCAAGGCTTCCGTGATATTGAGCAGAGTGACGAGCTTTATGAAAACCTTTTTGAAGACATCGACCTCTACTCTAAGAAACTTGGGGCGACTCCTCAAAAGCAAAACCAGACGGTTGCGGCTGTGATGAAAGAGTTGGCTGTCCTAGATGTGGCAGGTCATGCAGGTGATATGTTGGGGGATGCTTACGAGTACTTGATCGGTCAGTTTGCGACGGATTCAGGTAAGAAAGCTGGTGAGTTCTATACACCGCAACCTGTTGCCAAGCTCATGACTCAGATTGCCTTTTTAGGTCGTGAAGACAAGCAAGGCTTTACCATCTACGATGCGACTATGGGGTCAGGCTCGCTCTTGCTTAATGCCAAACGCTATTCACGCCAGCCACAGACAGTGGTTTACTTTGGTCAAGAGTTGAACACCTCAACTTATAACCTGGCACGTATGAACATGATTCTGCATGGTGTGCCGATTGAAAACCAGTTTTTACACAACGCAGATACCTTGGATGAGGATTGGCCAACCCAAGAGCCGACTAACTTTGACGGTGTTCTCATGAACCCACCTTATTCAGCCAAGTGGTCTGCCAGCTCAGGTTTCATGGATGATCCTCGATTCTCACCATTTGGGAAACTAGCACCTAAGTCTAAGGCCGATTTTGCCTTCCTCTTGCATGGTTACTATCACTTGAAACAAGATAATGGTGTCATGGCCATCGTCCTACCTCATGGGGTGCTCTTCCGTGGTAATGCTGAAGGGACCATTCGTAAGGCTTTGTTGGAAGAAGGTGCTATTGATACGGTAATCGGACTGCCTGCTAATATTTTCTTTAACACCAGTATTCCGACGACGGTTATCATCCTCAAAAAGAACCGCACCAATCGTGATGTTTACTTTATCGATGCCTCTAAGGAGTTTGATAAGGGGAAAAATCAGAACATCATGACGGATGCCCATATTGAAAAGATTCTTGATGCTTATAAGAGTCGTGAGGATATGGACAAGTTCGCCCATCTGGCTAGCTTTGAAGAGATTGTGGAAAATGACTACAACCTTAATATTCCTCGCTATGTGGATACCTTTGAGGAAGAAGAAGTGGAGCCCTTGACCGAGATTGTGGCTAAGATTAATCAGACCAATGCGACGATTGAAAGTCAGACAGCCTCACTTCTCGACATGCTTGGTCAGCTTCATGGAACGACACAAGAAGCGGACGAAGAACTCAAGGCTTTTGTGGAAGCATTTAAGGGGTAGTTTATTAGTTAAATGATAAAAGAAGTATCAGTCAAATGAAGTTTTGACTGGTCTTTTTTCTATGAATTTGATAATATTAAATTACCAAAAAGGTAATTTGAATCGAACGGAAAGGAATTTATGAAGCTAATCTATACAAATAAAACTGTTGAGAAACAGTGCACTGAGCTGAGGCGAGCGAAAAAGGATTTTTCGGATAAGGTTGCATTAAAGTTGCATCAGTTGATTAACCTTTTGGAAGCATCGGATTCTTTGGCTAGTGTGACGGCCTTTCCTAAGTATCATTTTCACCAATTAAGGGGAAAGAGAAATGGACAGTTTGCCTTAGATATAGATGTTCGAAGGAGTTCCTATCGTTTGATTGTAGGATTTCGTGAGGAAGATTTTGATAAGGTATTTTCTAGTCCGGTAGAAATCGAAATCTTGAAAATAGAGGAGGTTAGCAATCATTATGAGTAAAAAAGTGGTTGAGTACAAAGACCTGGTTGCTTTTCATCCAGGTCAGTATGTTGAAGACTTAATTGAGGACTATAACGTAACTCAGAAAGAATTTGCGGAGCGTTTGGGAGTCTCTGCCAAGACTGTCAGCAAGCTAGTTAATGCTGAGGAGTCTATTAGTAAGGAGACAGCTCATAAGTTAGCCAAGTTAAGTGGTGTTTCTATGCAGACTTGGCTCAACCTTCAAAACATTTATGATGTGAAAGTGGCTGAAATTGTAGAACAAAAAGAGCTTGATCAAGGCTGCGAGAAGGAAATCTGCGAGATGATTGACTTTAAGTATTTTAAGAAAAAAGGATACGTTCCAGAGAAGCGATATGGTATCGGTGAAAAGATTACAGAGCTTCGGAAGATTCTAGAAGTATCGAGTTTAGAATATCTCGTGACTTTTAACCATTTAGTGAGTTATCGTAATACACGTGACTTTACCGAAAAGAGTATCGTTAATTCCAATATCATGTTAGAGTTGGCTTCAAAAAAAGCTCGAAATAAAACGACCACGAAGCTTAATCGTAGAAAGTTAGAGAAAAATTTACCAACTTTAAGAGAATTGACAAGAAAAGATCCAAAGGATTTTGCTCAAGAGTTGACCGATATCTTGCTAGAGTGCGGGGTTGTCCTAGTGGGCCTTCCTGCTTTAGCAAATGCCAATTTAAATGGTGCAACAAAAAAATTTGGAAACGGTAGTGTCTTGTTGTTATTAACAGATCGTAATAAAGCATCGGATATTTTTTGGTTTTCACTTTTCCATGAGATTGGCCATATTCTGCAGAATGACTTTTCGTCCGATGATGAAGGTAGCGACTCTTATCGACGTTCTGAGGAACTAGCAGACCAATTTGCGAAAGATTTACTAATTGCCCCTCAAGACTATCAAAGATTTATAAATGAAGGTTGCTTTGATAAACAAGCGATTAAGAAATTTGCTGAAGAAATCGGTATTCATCCTAGCATTGTTTTAGGTCGATTGCAGAATGATGAGTATTTGGGTTATGATCAATTTAGAGACTTAAAAGTGAACTATTATTTGGTTTCTTAATGGATCTTATAGTGCAATCAAAAGCTTTTTCCGAATAATAGAAGTAGAGGGGCCACCCCTCTATTTTTTCTTAAGGAGAGGTAGATGGAAAAAAGACACAAGCATGTCTCGCCGACCTTGGATATCATGGCGAAGAAGATTTTTAGCCTGCCCGAGGTGACGGTGGCTTTTATTCGAGATATTTTGGATTTGGATGTTGTGGATGCTCAGATTTTGGAGGGGACACAGCTTCATAAAAAGGACTTTGAGGAGGATGAGCTCTTCTCAACTTCAGTGGATGTTCGAGCTAAGTTGAATGATGGAACCGAGGTCATCATTGAGATTCAGGTGCGCAAGCAGCATTATTTTCTCAATCGTTTTCATTATTATTTGGCTAACCAGCTGGTGGAAAATGTGCAACAATTACGCCAACAAGGACAGACACACAAGATGTACGAACAGATGGAGCCTGTTTATGGTATAGCTATCTTGGAGAAGACCTTGTTGCCTGATGAGGAATCCCCGATTAATACTTATTGGATGGCCAATAGTCGGACGGGCAAGCCTTTGAATTCTTACTATAAGGACGGAAAACGTCAGAACCTTCTTCAGATTGCCTTTTTAGAGTTGGATAAGTATAATAAAGGTAAGCATATTACGGATGAAGGGCGGCAGTGGCTAGAGTTTTTTGGAAATCTCCCATTTTCTAAGGAACCTAGTCAAGCGGTCACGCATGCCGATTCATTACTGGATTCATCCAGCTGGACACAGGAGGAAAAGGCGATGATTGATGAACGCATACGTATTCAAGAAAATTATGACATGACTATGGAAACAGCTATCGATAAAGCACGTGAAGAAGGCTTGGAACAAGGGTTAGAGCAAGGACTAGAGCGTGGACTTAAACAAGGGTTAGAACGAGGTCGTTATGAGGGACAACTAGAACTGATTCGTAAGATGCTGTCAAAAGGTCTGTCGTTAGAAGTAGTATCGGATGTGACTGGTTTATCGGTTGAAGAATTAGAGACATTGTTATCGTAAGAATCAGTTAGGAATAAACATTTATTTGAAAAGTCAGAGGCAGTTTTTGTCTCTTTTTTTATTTTTGGGTATTTAACATTTGTAATACTTAAACATTCGGAAAATAATACTTTGAATCGTAAAATTAAAAAAGACTGTCAAACGTTTGACATAAATCTGAGAAAACAGATTTAATACAATTTGATTGTTTTAGCCGATAAATCTTGCTAAATAAGCCTTTATGGAAGTTTAGAGTTTTCTCTTTCTTACACGTGAAAGAAATTACCTTTTTGTGCGACATTTTTAGACTATAATTTAGAAATGAATAACTGAACTTTCTAATATGACATTTTTGTTAAGGCCTTGTTAAAATGGATTACTTAGCCTTTTATTTTGTGTTCTCATGACTTATAATTTGTTTTGGTTTGTTTTGGATTAAAGAAACAACAGCATCATTAAGTACATCAAATATTTAAGAGTCTCTGTTTTTAGTTCGAGAATAGCTTAAAACTAAAATGGAGAGATTGTGAAAAAAAGTATCGGGAGAATTAACTTGTTTAGAGAAAGTAAAACAAAACCAAAGTACAGCATCCGAAAATATTCCATTGGGGCAGCATCGGCTTTGATTGGCTTCATGGCCCTTGCCAATGGGCAAGCAGTTCAGGCTGACGAGGCACAATCGATTAGTGACTTGACTGATGCTTCAAATCAAGCGCAGGCCCCTCAAGCGGTTTCAACAGCTCAGTTGGCGACTTCAGAGCTAGCATCAGAGAGTGTGCAAGCTTCTCAGCCTGCCAATATTATGCCGTCTCAACCTCAGGTAAGGACTGTTCAAGCAGCTGAGCAGACTCCGACCATCGATCAAGTGATTGAGACAGGCACCTCTCAAAATCAAGGAACGTCAGCAAATGTCTTAACCAATGCGACTGAGGGTCAAGGACAAGGCAAGGAGTATAACACAGATGCCTACGGTGCCAAAATGCCTTACACGACTCATGAAGCAGAAAATGCGACTATCGAAAATGGAGCTACAATCCAACAGTCAACTGACATGGAATCTACGGCCGTGGAAGCGACGAACCAAACTTATGTCGAGCTTCCTAAAAAAGATGCAGCAGTTACTTTCAATGTCACCGAGCCAGCCAATGCTTTGAATGTGCGTTATACAATACCTGATGGTGCATCAGGTCAGTTGGATGTGCAGGTTAATGGTTCAAGCGTTGGTAATCTTGATTTGTCATCTCACTCAGCATGGCAGTACCTTAAAGGTGACCACGAATATGATCAAGTCGTTGATGGATCAAGTGCACGCTTCCGTTTTGATGAGACACGTCTTCTCCTCAAGGACATCCAATTGAAATCTGGTGATAAGATTTCTTTGGTTAAGAAGAAAGATGACAATGTCCCTTATGGTATTGATTTTATTGAGCTAGAACAGGCTCCAGCGCCAGTTGCCCAAGGTGAAAATAGCATAAGTATTGTGGATAAGGGTGCATCTGCCAATGATGATAGTGATGACACAGCTGCCCTACTTGCGGCTGTTGAGGAAGCTAAAGCTAGCGGAAAATCTGTCTATATTCCAGAGGGACGTTTCAATTTCGACAAACAAGTTAATATCGAAGCTGATAATCTAAAAATTTCAGGTGCTGGTGTTTGGCATACACAACTGCACTTTACAAGTGATAAACGCTATGGTGGTGGAATTGTCTTCGGTCATAATAGTAATGGTATTGAGTTGAGCAATCTTTATATGGATTCCAACTTGACCTCTCGTTATAACGAGGATGCACAGTACAAGGCTATTTCGGGAACACTTGGCAAGGATTCGAAAATTCATGACATCTGGGTTCAGCATTTTGAAGTTGGTATGTGGATTGGAGACTACGACCAGACGGGAAATATGAAGTATACGGACGGTCTTGTTATTGAAAACGCTCGTATCCGTAATAACTTGGCTGATGGTATTAACTTTGCTCAAGGAACCAAGAATTCAACGGTAAAAAACTCTAACATCCGTGGGAATGGTGATGATGGTTTGGCTATCTGGTCAAGTATTTCAGATGGGACAAATGCCGCAGCCGAGGAAAATAATAAATTCCTCAACAACACCATTGAATCAGGCTGGCGTGCGGCTGGTATCGGTATTTTTGGTGGTAAGGGTCATGAAATCTCAGGAAACCTCATCAAGGACGTCTTTGCTGGAGCAGGTATTCGTGTGAACACAGTCTTTGCAGGTCACAATTTTGACCTCAATGATTCTGGAATTAAGATTCATGACAATACCATTCTACGTTCAGGGACAACTAATGACCTCTATAACCTCCATCGTGGTGCGATTGATTTCCAACAAGTTCGTGGAACAATCAAGAATGTCGATGTCTACGATAATAAACTATTGAATACCTTGGCTGATCCAGTGATTACTAAAAACTTTGAGATGGGTGACAATGGTAATGGAGAAATCCGTATATCAAATAATACGATTGACAATAAGGCGACGATTGTTGGAGCTGTTTCAACAGTTTCTCCAACAAAGTCTGAGCCAAAGCCAGTCAATAATCCAGTCTCTGAGACTTCAGCATCAGAAACACCAAAGAGTGAAGCAGGATCAAGCACCCCAGTTTCCGAAGCATCAAACAGTGAAGTGGCATCTGAGACTTCAGCATCAGAAACACCGAAGAGTGAAGCAGGATCAAGTACCCCAGTTTCTGAAGCATCAACTAGTGAAGTGGTATCCGAGACTTCAGAATCAGAAACACCAAAGAGTGAAGCAGATTCAAGTACTCCAGTCTCTGAAGCATCCAATAGTGAAGTAGTTTCCGAAACTTCGGCATCAGAAACACCAAAGAGTGAGGAAAGTTCAAGCACTCCAGTTTCTGAAGTATCAACTAGTGAAGTAGTTTCTGAGACCTCAGCATCAGAAACACCAAAGAGTGAGGAAAGTTCAAGCACTCCAGTTTCTGAAGTATCAAACAGTGAAGTAATTTCCGAGACTTCAGTTTCAGAAACCCCAAAGAGTGAGGGAGGTTCAAGCACTCCAGTTTCTGAAGCATCAAACAGTGAAGTAGCTTCCGAGACTTCAGTTTCAGAAACCCCAAAGAGTGAGGAAAGTTCAAGCACTCCAGTTTCTGAAGTATCTAACAGTGAGGTAATCTCCGAGACTTCAGCATCAGAAACACCAAAGAGTGAAGCAAGTTCAACTGCTCCAGCCTCTGAGTCACCAAAGAATGAGGCAACTTCAGTAGCTTCATCTACTAGTCAGGTTGACGTAGCAATTACTTCTGACAGCCCAGAGACATCTCCAACTTCAGAAAGTACACAAAAGGATCCGATTAGCGAGGTTTCTTCAGAAGTTATTGAAAAGGGTTCAACAAGTCAGGTTGATGTCAAAGTTTCTGAAGCTCCAACAACAGCACGTACATCTGAAGTTGTCAGCATCTCGCCAAATAGTCAGGTCGCTTATAACAATGACCTAAAAATCTCTGTAACAAGTAGTCAGCTCGCCTCAGAAGCTATTCGCTTTAATTCTCTTTTGAATGAGAAGTCTGTGGATGTGATTGCAAGTAAAGTTATGGCGGTTATGGCCTCTGAAACATTAGCCTCAGAAGCGGCATCACTTACAAGCTCTGAAGGTGTTGCCAAAGAGATTAGCAGTGATTTGTCAGAATTGGCGGAAAGCAAGAAGGATGACACACCTAAGAATGTCGCCCGTATTGATAAAGCAACTGAGGCAAAACAGGTGGCCAAGAGTTCTGAAAGCCAAGCTAGCACTTCAAAAGAAAAAGGTAAGTCTAATACGACAACGGTCTTCCTTCTTGTCGGAGTTGCTGCAGCACTAAGTATATCTACAGTTTATCTTACAAAACAAGGTAAAAAAGCAGGTAAATAATAGGTAAGAAACATCCATTAAATTGGGTGTTTTTGTTTTTAAGCAAGCTCTAAGATACCTAATATCATTATTCTTTATTTTTAATCATCCACTTTGATTTGGTCCTGTATAATTAAAGTGATAAGAGAAATTAAGGAGTTAAGATGATGAAAGAAAAAAGAAATAGTAGGATTCGTTTATTTGCTCTTCTTGTTTTAGTATTTACTTTAGGATTCGGATTTTCATTTGATACTAGCAAACAATCTTCGGCTGTGAGCTCTCAAGTGGTTCAAGCGGATGAGAACAATGGTATCTTGACTTTTAATGGTCAAAAGCAGTTTGTCATGGAGGAGAAGGACCAGTTAGGACGTGCCCACAGTGCTCATATACAGTTACAAGATAAGGACGAGCCGAAGAATAAGCGTCCCGGTAAAATAAAATATGATCCTGTAGGATGGCATAACTATAAGTTTTATTATGGTGACGGTAAATCAAAATCTTGGCTAATGAATCGAGGGCATTTGATTGGCTATCAGTTTTCTGGTGTCAATGACGAGGGCAAGAATTTAGTACCTATGACTGCCTGGTTGAATTCTGGAAATTATAAAGGAACCGACGAAGGTAATCAGTCAGGTATGCTTTATTATGAGAATCGCTTGGATAACTGGCTAGCACTCCACCCTAACTATTGGTTAGACTATAAGGTAACAGCTATCTACAGTGGAGATGAGTTGTTGCCTCGTCAAGTAGAACTTCAGTATGTTGGTATTGATAGTTCTGGAAATCTCTTGGAAATTAAACTTGGTGGAGATAAGGAGACTCTTGACAGTAAGGGAGTTACGCATGTTATCTTGGATAACCAATCACCAAATGCAGAAATCAATTATGCAGATGGGACAGCGACAAATACGGTTACTGAATTTACTGAAGCGCCATCTGAGCCTAGTTCTGAGAGTTCACAGGTGACTGAACAACCAAGTTCTGAGCCAGAGCCTGTGCAACCTACACAAGAAGAAAGTAGAACAGTTTATGTGGCGCGTCATGGTACAGCAGATGTTTATTGGTATGACATCAACAGTATGCCTAGCAATACCAACAAAGCAAATGTCGTTACAATGACAGAAGCAGATGCCCTAGCCCAAGGTAAACGACACACGTCTAAAGAGTAATACAAAAGCTGGACAAGATGTCCAGCTTTTTTGTAAAACGACTCAGATTTTACCACTTTTATCTGAAAATTTGATATACTGAGACTATCAAAGATACTTGAAAGAGAGGTTAATTGACTCTTTTTCAGTACAAGAAAGGAATAAAAATATGATTTGGATTATTATTGCCATTATCGTTGTTCTTGTAATTTTTGTTATTGCAAGTTATAACGGCTTGGTTAAAAGCCGTATGCAAACTAAGGAGGCATGGAGTCAAATTGATGTTCAATTGAAACGTCGTAATGACCTTCTTCCTAACTTGATTGAGACTGTTAAAGGTTATGCAAAATACGAAGGTTCAACACTTGAAAAAGTAGCAGAACTTCGTAATCAAGTAGCAGCGGCGACTTCGCCAGCAGAAGCGATGCGTGCTAGTGATGAATTGACACGCCAGGTTTCTGGAATCTTTGCGGTAGCTGAAAGTTACCCTGACCTTAAGGCTAGTGCCAACTTCAGCCAGCTTCAAGAAGAGTTGACAAACACTGAAAACAAAATTGCCTATTCACGTCAACTTTATAACAGTGTGACAAGTAACTACAATGTGAAATTGGAAACATTCCCAAGCAATGTTATTGCTAAGATGTTTAGCTTTAAGGCTGCTGAATTCCTTGAAACACCGGAAGCAGAAAAAGCTGTTCCTAAGGTTGATTTCAGTGGATTAGGTAACTAATATGTTATTTGATCAAATTGCTCGAAATAAGAGAAGGACTTGGCTTTTACTTCTGGTCTTTTTCCTCTTGTTGGGTCTTGTTGGTTATGCTGTTGGTTATCTTTGGCTAGGTTCTGGTTATGGTGGATTGATTCTTGCCTTGGTTATTGGTTTCATTTATGCTGTGACCATGATTTTTCAGTCAACCAATCTTGTTATGGCCATGAATGGTGCACAAGAAGTGGATGAACAAACAGCCCCAGATCTTTATCATGTGGTTGAGGATATGGCAATGGTGGCACAGATTCCCATGCCACGTGTCTTTATTGTCAACGATCCTTCAATGAATGCTTTTGCGACTGGCTCTAGCCCTCAGAATGCTGCAGTAGCAGCTACAACAGGTCTCCTTGCGGTTATGAACCGTGAGGAGCTTGAAGGAGTTATGGGACATGAAGTAAGCCATATTCGCAACTATGACATTCGTATTTCTACCATTGCAGTGGCCTTGGCTTCTGCCATTACCATGTTAGCTGGAATGGCACGCAATATGATGTTCTGGGGTGGCGGTCGCCGTAGGAGTGATGATGATCGTGATGGAGGCAGTGGTTTGGAGATTATTCTTCTCATTGTTTCCTTAATCTCTATTATCTTGGCACCTTTGGCAGCCACCTTGGTTCAACTGGCCATTTCACGCCAGCGTGAATTTTTAGCTGATGCTTCTAGCGTCGAATTGACACGTAACCCACAAGGTATGATTAACGCTCTACTCAAACTTGATAATAGTGCTCCTATGCAACATCACGTAGATGATGCCAGTGCTGCGCTCTATATCAATGATCCTAAAAAGGAATCTGGTTTGCAGAAGCTCTTTTACACTCACCCACCAATCTCAGAACGGGTGGAACGCTTAAAACATATGTAAAAAAGAGAGACTGATGACACTTCTAAGGGTGTCTATCAGCCTCTCTTTTTAGATTGATTCGATATAAAGGTTACTAGCAATGGCTTCTGGGATTTGGATGTCCTTTCCATCAATATGTAGTCGGTAGAGTTGTGTGAAAGGGTCAAAGCCTTCCAAGGTAAAAGGTGTTCCAATTTTAAGACCGACAGTATGCAAATAATGGATTAGATCAATTTGATCTTGAACTCGACGAAGGACATAGTCTCCAGGAGCAAGGCCTTGTGTAAAAGTTTGGTTATAAAATTCTTCTATGAGTTGACCTGATTTGGGAATTTGCCCGCCATGTGGACAAGTTTGAGGATAATTGAGTAGGCGGTCAAGAGCATTGATAAAGTGATCAGAGACAGTATGCTCTAAAATTTCAGCCTCTTGATGAATTTGATCGCAAGAATATTGCAAGTGGTCCGCCAAAAAGACTTCGATAAGGCGATGTTTCCGATAGAGTTCAGCAACGTTGATTGTACCTGTTTCCGTTAGGAGATAGCCCTTGTCTTTATCTTTGATGATGAGGTCTTCTGAAATCAATTTTTTAATCATTTCCGTCACAGCAGGTGGAGACACCTCCATGCGGTTTGCGATTTCCTTATTAGTGATTTTACCTTCTTCAGTACCAATCTCATAGATACATTTGAGGTAGTCTTCTTTATTAGGTGTCATGTCTTTTCCTTTGAAAATAGTCTCACCTTAGTATAACAGATTTTTCAGAAGAATACAGAACATATCTCAGACAAGATTTTTACTGATTCAAGCCCTGGGCGATTTTATCCAGATTATATTTCATCATGTTGTAGTAGCTATCGCCCTTTTGCCCTTTTTTGGCAATAGAATCTGTAAAGATTTTTGCATAAATAGGAATATTGGTATCCTTAGCGACTGTTTTCATAGGGCGGTCATCGACACTAGATTCGACAAAGAGAGCTGGTACCTTGGTTTGACGGAGTTTTTCCACAAGTGTTTTGATCTGGTCCGGTGTGCCTTCTTCTTCAGTATTGATTTCCCAGATGTAGGCAGATGGTACTCCATAGGCTTTAGAGAAGTATTTGAAACATCCTTCACTAGTGACAATCAGTTTTTTTTCATCAGGAATGTTCTTAAAGGTCTCTTTAGCTTCTTGGTCCAGTTTACTAAGTTTGTTAGTATAGGTTTCTAGATTCTTTTCGTAATAGGTCTTGTTTTTGGGGTCCTTAGCAATGAGTTGCTTAGCAATATTTCGCGCATAAATAATCCCATTTTCCAGATTAAGCCAAGCGTGGGGATCCTCCTTGCCTTTTTCTGATTGACCTTCAAGGTAAATTACCTTAACACCATCACTAACTGCAAAATAATCTTTGTTTTCTATCTTATGGGCATTTTTAACCAACTTAGTAAACCAGGCATTCCCACCAGTTTCTAAATTGATACCGTTATAAAAAATCAAGTCAGCTTGTGACGTCTTTTTTACATCTTCAGGAAGAGGTTCGTATTCGTGAGGGTCCTTACCAACGGGGACAATACTGTGGAGAGTGATTTTATCTCCAGCAATGTTTTTGGTGATATCGGCAATAATGGAATTAGTTGTAACGACTCGTAATTTATCATTGCTACTGCCTTGTTTATTGCTACATGCTGCTAAAGCAACTACCGCTAAAAGTAATAGTGCCATTGTTGATAGTATTTTTTTCATAATATTTCCATCCTGTTATTTTATTGTTGATAAGTCTTATTCATGCCACTTTGTTTAGGGACGATGAAAAAGCTGATGAGAAAGAGAAGGGCAGATGTTAGTACAATACTTGAACCGGCCGCAATGTTAAAACTATAGCCGATAAAAAGACCTAGAACAGATGCTAGGGCCCCAAAACCTGATGAGAGGAGAATCATGGTTTTAAGGCTATTAGCATATAGATAGGCGGTGGCAGCCGGTGTGATTAAAAGAGCTACAATAAGAATAGTGCCAACACTTTGCATAGCAGTTACAGCAACCAAGGTTAGAATAACCATAAGTAAGTAATGGTAGAAAGTGACTTTAACTCCAATAGACTTAGCTAAGATTGGGTCAAAGGATGTCAGGAGTAGAGGGCGAAAGAAAATTGTTATAGTTGTTAGTACGAGAAGGGCAACGGCAATCGTTATCCACATATCCAAGTCTTGTACAGCCAGAATATTTCCAAAGAGAATATGAAAGAGATCTGTGGAACTATTTGCAATACCTATGAGAATAATACCAAGAGCTAGAAAGCTCGAAAAGGTAATACCGATTGCTGTGTCACTCTTAATAATGGAATTGCTTTTGATATAGGTAATTATAGTAGAAGCTAAAAGACCAAAGACGATAGCTCCTATGAAAAAATTAATACCTAAGATAAAGGAAATGGCTACTCCAGGTAAAACCGCATGTGAAATCGCATCACCCATAAGTGACATGCCTCTTAGAATAATAAAACAACCAACAGCCCCCCCGACAATTCCAACAACTAAAGCCGTTATAAGGGCGTTCTGCAAGAAGTGGAAATTAAGCAAACCATCAATAAATTCAGAAAACATTTGAATCTCCTTTATAAAATAAACTGTTTCCGTAGGTTTTACGGAGATTAGCCTCATTAAAAACAAGATTAGTAGGCCCGCTAGCAATCAATTTACGATTGAGGAGAACGACTTGGTCAAAATAATGAGGGACCTTGCTCAAATCATGGTGAACAATGAGAATAAGCTTGCCTTGTTTCCTAAGTTCTCTCAAGGTGTTCATGATAATATCCTCACTAACGGAATCAATCCCAACGAAGGGCTCATCTAATAGGAGGATATCTGCCTCTTGTAGAAGACAACGAGCGATCAGAACCCGTTGAAATTGGCCACCTGATAATTGGCTTATCTGGCGATGAGCCAGATCATTTAAACCGAGTAGAGCTAAAGCTTTTGTGACCTTAGACCAATCTCTTTTAGATAGACGTTTAAAGAACTTGGTTTTAGAATAGAGGCCTAGAGAGACGCACTCTCTGACAGTAATTGGAAAGTTAAAATCAATCTCCGCCTTTTGTGCAACATAGGAAAGATGATTCAATTGCTGACGAATAGGCTGTTTATTGAATAGGAATTGCCCAGAGTGAGGGATAATACCAATAAGTGCTTTAATTAGGGTTGATTTGCCAGCACCATTAGGTCCAATAATCCCAGTGATACTTGGTCCGTCTAGGTTTAAGGTGATATTATCTAGAGCTAATGTCTGTTGGTAAGACACATTAATATTTTCAATTTGAATCATTAGTTGCCTCCTGTTAATTAATATACCTTAAAATAAAAATTAAGTCAAGTGAATATATTGAATTAAGTATGGTTAACTAAATCGTGTTAATTTAATGATCTTAGGGTAGTGAATGAGAGTACATTTTTATATCAACTATTCTAATCGGTCAGACTGTTTGATACTTTTGAGGAGGTAAAAAAGAACAGTATTTTCCACAATTTGTACTGTCTCATTCTTTTTTTCAAGAAATCATTTAATTTTTATTTTCGAAAACTAGTCATCTTTCCATATTTTTGGCATAATAGAGGTATGGAATTTACAATTCAACGAATGACACGTATTGCCATTCTAACAGCACTGGCCATTGGATTACGGTCAGCTTTTATAGGGCTTCCCAATATTCAGCCTATAACAGCTATGTTTTTTGTCGCTGTCCTTTATTTAGGTTTGGTGGATGGTCTACTCATTATGGCTCTAACCATGGCTATCTCAGGCTTTCTATATGGCTTTGGCCCTTGGGTTTTTAATCAGATTTTGACTTTTGGAGTGTTGATGGCTCTTTGGAGTTTGATTGCCCCTCGGTTATCATTAGTTTGGCAGATTGTTTTGGTAACCATTTTGTCCTTTCTCTATGGTGTTTTAATGGATTATGGTTATGGTCTTCTGTTCAAGAGTGGCTTGACCTTCGTTATCTCAGGCTTACTTTATGACACTTACCATGCAGTATCAACACTGTTATTCTATCCATTTATCCAGTCTATTTTTAGGAGGTTTGTAAAATGAAAAAAATATTGTCATATATTGTTCTTGCCCTTTCTCTTGTCACCTTAGTTGCTTGTGGTAAAAGCGAAGCAGCTAAGCTCACAAGAACAAGTAGCCAGCAGTCTCAGAGTCAAGGCAAGGTAACCTTGATTTTGAAAACAGAAAAAGAAAGTAAGAAGAAAGCAGTAAATATCCAAAAAGGTGATACTGTTCTTGATGTCTTGGAAGAAGTTTATCCAGTCCAAGAAAATGATGGTTTTATTACTGAGATTGACGGTATTTCTCAAGATAAAGACAAGGGCATCTATTGGATGTTCGATGTCAATGGCAAGTTAGGTGAGAAAGCCGCTAATCAACTTAAAGTTGAAAACGGTGATGAAATCAAATTCTACCAAGAGAAATATAATTAAGATTCTGGGCTCTGTTTAAGAGTCTTTTTTTAATAAAGTTCGGAAATAGGAGCAAGATGTTTTTCAAAAAAGTCCGAAGATTCCCAAAGAACTGACGATTTACAGAAAAAATAGTTTACTTTTGTTTTAAAAGTGATATGATAAAAGGGTACTACATAAAGTAAGGAGAATACGGTTTGGCTTTTAACAAATTGGAAAGCAGTAACAACCAGGAAATCATCTCTGAAGAAGTTGGTATCTTGAAAGAATTGTTGGATGATGCAACAAGAGGCATGGCTGGAGAGCAAGGCCTCACAACTATCCGACATTTGGTTGAACTTTATGATGAAGGTGACTATGTGGCCCTTACACAAGCCATTTCAAAAATGACAAATGACGATATGGTCGTGGCATCACGCTATTTCTCTTTGTTGCCTCTTTTGATTAACATCTCTGAGGACGTTGACTTGGCTTATGAAGTTAACCACAAAAATAATATTGACGAAACCTACCTTGGTAAGTTGTCTGAGACTTTTGATGTTGTCGCTGAAAGTGACAATGCGCGTGACATTCTTGAACATGTTAATGTCGTGCCAGTATTGACAGCTCACCCAACTCAGGTTCAACGTAAAACAATGCTTGAATTGACTAACCATATTCACGAACTTCTCCGTAAGCATCGTGATGTGAAGGCTGGTCTTATTAACAAGGACAAATGGTATGCGGATTTGCGTCGTTATGTGGAAATCATGATGCAAACTGATATCATTCGTGAAAAGAAACTTAAGGTTAAAAACGAAATCACTAACGTTATGGAGTATTACAACTCCTCATTGATTAAGGCGATTACAAACCTATCGCACGAATTCAAACGTTTAGCTGTTGAAAAAGGAATCGAACTTGATAATCCAACACCTATTACAATGGGTATGTGGATTGGTGGTGACCGTGATGGGAACCCATTTGTAACAGCAGAAACCCTCAAACTTTCTGCAACGGTTCAAAGTGAAGTTATCCTCAATTACTATATTGAAAAAGTTGATAACCTTTACCGTTCATTCTCACTCTCATCACGTTTGACTGAAGTTTCAGAAACAGTAGCAGAAATGGCGAAACATTCTCCAGATACATCAGTTTATCGTGAAAATGAACCTTATCGTCGTGCTTTCAGTTACATTCAATCTAAATTGATTCAAACGCTTCTTTTCTTCAAAGAAGGTAACTTTAACAAGGAAAGAGTTTCTAAACGTCTTTCTGAAAAGGTTAGCTTCGGTTCAGTCTCAACTGGTGAAGTTGTAGCTGATTACGTGCAACAACGTCTCAGCCAAAGTCTTCAAGCTGTCTCTCAACAAACGACTGAATTTTATGAAACAGCCGAAGCTTTCCATGATGACCTTTTGGCAATTAAAAATTCACTTCTTGAAAATGACGATGCTGTCTTGATTTCAGGTGATTTCGAAGAGCTTCTTCAAGCAGTGGAAGTCTTTGGTTTCTATCTGGCTACAATTGATATGCGTCAAGACTCAAGTGTTCATGAAACTTGTGTTGCTGAGTTGCTTAAGTCAGCAAACATTGTTGATAACTATAGTGAGTTGACTGAGGTTGAAAAAGTTGCCGTTCTTCTTAAGGAATTGCAAGAAGATCCTCGTACTTTGTCATCAACTAATGTGCCTAAGTCTGAAATCCTTGAAAAAGAATTGTCTATCTTCCGCACAGCTCGTCTTTTGAAAGACCATATTGGTGAAGATGTGATCAAACAACATATCATTTCTCATACTGAAAGTGTATCTGATATGTTTGAATTGGCTATCTTGCTTAAAGAAGTTGGTTTGGTTGATACAGAACGTGCACGTGTCCAAATCGTTCCTCTCTTTGAAACTATCGAAGACTTGGAAAACTCTAACGATATTATGAAACAATATCTTGGCTATGATATTGTTAAACGTTGGATTAAAAATAGTAACAATTACCAAGAAATCATGTTGGGTTACTCAGACTCTAACAAAGATGGTGGTTACTTGTCATCTGGTTGGACCCTCTACAAGGCTCAAAATGAATTGACTAAGATTGGGGAAGAGCGTGGTATTAAGATTACCTTCTTCCATGGTCGTGGTGGTACTGTTGGTCGTGGTGGTGGCCCATCATATGATGCCATTACTTCTCAACCATTTGGTACAATCAAAGACCGTATCCGCTTGACTGAACAAGGTGAGGTTATCGGTAATAAATATGGTAACAAGGATGCTGCTTACTACAATCTTGAAATGCTTGTTTCAGCTGCTCTTGACCGTATGGTGACACGTCAAATTGCCGATCCAGAAGAATTGGTTGATTTCCGTGAGGTTATGGACGGAATTGTTCACGATTCAAATGTTATTTATCGTGACCTTGTCTTTGGAAATGAACATTTCTACGATTACTTCTTTGAAGCTAGTCCTATCAAAGAAGTGTCAAGTTTGAATATTGGTTCTCGCCCAGCTGCTCGTAAAACTATCACTGAAATTTCTGGTCTTCGTGCCATCCCTTGGGTATTCTCATGGTCACAAAACCGTATCATGTTCCCAGGTTGGTATGGGGTTGGTTCAGCCTTCAATCATTATATTCAAGCTGAAGAAGGTAACCTTGAAAAACTTCAACATATGTTTGAAACATGGCCATTCTTCCGTTCACTCTTGTCGAATGTTGACATGGTACTTTCAAAATCAGATATGAATATTGCCTTCCACTATGCACAATTGGCGAAAGATGAAGAAGTCCGTAGTGTCTTCGATATTATCTTGGATGAATGGCAATTGACTAAGAATGTTATTCTTGCTATTGAAAAACATGATGGTTTCCTTGATGAAAGCCCATCACTTAAAGCAAGTCTAGACTTCCGCTTGCCATACTTCAACGTTTTGAACTACATCCAAATTGAATTGATTAAACGTCTTCGTAACAATGTTTTGACTGATGACGAAATTAGTCTTATCCATATTTCTATAAATGGTATTGCAACAGGACTTCGTAACTCAGGTTAATCAAACAGACATACTTTTGCTCATCACTATTGTGGTGGGCTTTTTGTTATGGCAAAATTTCTGTTATAATAAAACCATGATTGCTATGGAAACCATTGAAAAGCTGTCTAAAGAATCCCTACCAACGTTAACAGTCTTAGCTGGTGAAGATTTGGGGCAGTATAGTCAAGCTAAAGAAACATTTTTAAAACAAATCGGTTTTGATCCCAGTGACTTGACCTATTCCTATTTTGATATGTCTGAGACGACCTATCAGGAGGCTGAACTGGATTTAGAAAGTATGCCTTTTTTTGCGGATGAGAAGGTGGTCATTTTTGATCATTTCGCAGATATGACCACAGCGAAAAAATCTTATCTGGATGATAAGGAGCTAAAACGGCTTGAACGTTACCTTCAGTCACCTGTGGAAACGACTCGACTTGTTTTAATGGCATCGGGTAAACTTGATGGTAAGCGTCGCTTAGTAAAACTATTAAAGCGTGATGCCTTGGTACTTGAAACCAGTCCTCTAAAGGATGCGGAACTTAAAACGTATTTTCAAAAAAAAGCGCATCAAGAGGGACTTATTTTTGATACAGGTGTTTTTGAGGAGCTCTTAATCAAGTCAAATTTTGACTTTTCAGATGTTCAAAAAAACATGGCCTTTTTAAAGGGCTACAAAGCGGAAGGGAACATCTCATCCAAGGATATTGCTGAAGCCATCCCAAAGAGCTTGCAGGATAATATCTTTGACATGACCCAACTCCTTTTACGAGGTGACATTAATGGGGTACGTGAACTGGTTCATGATTTGCGCCTCCAGGGAGAGGATGACATTAAGTTAATAGCGGTTATGTTGGGACAATTTCGCACCTATTTACAAGTGAAACTCCTATCTGCTCAAGGTAAAAGTGAACAGCAAATTGTCGTAAGCCTTTCGGATTATCTAGGACGTAAAGTTAATCCATATCAGATTCGCTATGCTCTTAGAGACAGTCGTCCATTATCTATAGAATTTTTGAAGACGAGTATCAAGAGTTTGATTGAGACTGATTATCAGATTAAAACTGGTACTTACGATAAAGAGTATTTGTTTGATTTAGCACTTCTGAAGATAGGCTCACATCGTTAATATTTGAGATTTTTCGTGATTTAGTAAGCAAATTTTTTGAAAGCTCTATCATTTTAGGGTAAAATGAAGAAAAAATGAAATGAGGACCCTTAATATGGCTATTATCCTTCCAGACCTTCCTTACGCTTATGATGCATTGGAACCATACATTGATGCTGAAACAATGACCCTTCACCACGACAAACACCACGCAACTTATGTAGCAAACGCTAATGCTGCGCTTGAAAAACACCCTGAAATTGGTGAAGACCTTGAAGCGCTTTTGGCTGATGTCGAAAAAATTCCAGCAGATATCCGTCAAGCACTTATTAACAATGGTGGTGGACATCTTAATCACGCACTTTTCTGGGAACTTTTATCACCAGAAAAACAAGAACCAACTGCAGAAGTAGCAGCTGCTATTAACGAAGCTTTTGGTTCGTTTGAAGCTTTCCAAGAAGCTTTCACTGCAGCAGCAACAACTCGTTTTGGTTCAGGTTGGGCATGGCTTGTAGTTAACGCAGAAGGTAAACTTGAAGTTGTTTCAACTGCCAACCAAGATACACCAATCTCAGACGGTAAAAAACCAATCTTGGCACTTGACGTTTGGGAACACGCTTACTACCTAAACTACCGTAACGTACGTCCAAACTACATCAAAGCCTTCTTTGAAATCATCAATTGGAATAAAGTTGCTGAGCTTTACGCAGCAGCTAAATAAGTCTATTATCATCCTCATTCTTGAGGGTGATTTTTTTGTAATATGGCTGTAAAATCTCCTTGCTTTTTAGGGCATTATAGCTTAAACTATTATTGTTATGAAAAAAAAGAAAAAACATTCAAGCAAAAAGTATAGTGGAAGTCGCCGAAAAACTAAAGACAAGAAGAAAGATTCGCTAGAACAAGACCTTCAAAACGATATCAAAAAAGACGGCAAAAATGATATCAAGGATGATAAAAAGGATGTCAAAAAAGACGCCAAAAAGTCCAAGAAGAAAGAAACGAAAAAAGAACATAAAAAGTCTTCTAAAAAATCTGTAGATAAGAAGCCTGCTAAGGAAACAGTCGTATCAGATGAACAAAAGGAAAAGGAACCAAAAACTGAACCTTTAGCATTAAGGAGCAAGCGTTCTAAGAAATCTAGATCTAAGTCAAAATCCAAGTCATCTCGAGATGATAAAAAAGCTTACCTTATTTTGGCTTTCCTAGGTGCTTTGGTGGTTCTTTTGTTTATTGCTATGCTTGCTCTAGCAGGGCGCGGTAAGCAAGCTGGTCACTCAGGTAACTTTGGAAATATTTTTGGATCCAGTTCAAAAGTGGCTAAAAAAGATGAGAAGGAAAAAGAGGAAAAGGTCACACCAACCAACAAGTCAGCTGAAGCTAAACAAGCTGTTATGGATGCTGATGCTAACACGATGGCGGCCAATGGTTTGACTTATGACTATGCCAATATGACTTTGAACCAAGTGGTCGAAGCTTATCTGGCTGATCAAGGTATTGATGCTAGCCAAATTGCTTTCTCATACAAGAATACCAAAACTAATGAGCATTATTCCATGAATGATACTCAGCCAATGACTGCAGGTTCTACTTACAAACTGCCATTAAACATGCTTGTCATGGATGAAGTCAATAAAGGCAAACTTTCTTTAACGGAACGTTTTGATATTACGAACACTGAGTATGAGTATCAAGGTGAGCATGATAATTATGTTGCTGCCTTTGGTGGTTCAATGACCATTCCAGAAATGCAAGAATATTCTCTTGTATACTCTGAAAATACTCCAGCTTATGCTTTGGCAGAACGCCTAGGTGGTATAGAGAAATTCTATGGTATGCTTGATAAATATGGTAAGTCAAAAGGTGATGTTAAGACTATCCAAATGCATGGTAATAAGACAACAACAGATTATTACATTCAAGTTTTGGATTACCTTTGGAAACATCAGGACAACTACAAGGATATTCTCCATTACATTGGTGAATCATTCCCTAATGAGTACTATAAGACCTACCTTCCTGATTTAACGATTTATCAAAAACCAGGTTATGTCCGTGAAGCACTAAACGTTGATGCTATTGTTATGGAAGACACACCTTACATGGTAGCAATCTATACACGTTACCTCGGTGGTTCGACTGAAGACTCATCAGAAATTAGTGGTTGGGGTCTTCAACAACTGGGTATGCTCTGTTATGTGATTAACGAGTGGCACCGTGTTAATATGAATTAATAAATCAAAAAGCCGAAATCATCGGCTTTTTTGCTTTATTTGATGAAGGTGAGAAATAAAATACTTACAAACAGAAAAGGTACAAATGCGATTTTTTGCTTGAGGTCTTTACTGACTAGGAAATAAATAAGTCCCAAAAGACAAGCTATTTCGATAGCCAGTAGTATTTGAGAAAATGGGAAAATGAGCGAGGCGCTTGCCAAGTAGAGAAAATCACCTTCTCCGATATTTAGGTGTTTGAGGCAAGCTAGGATAGCGAGTGCGAGTCCTAAAGTAAAGGTTAGGTAAAAGTTTCCCAAAAAAATGAGAGGCGTAGTTCCAAGTAGCCAAATAACAAGTGGGTAAGATTGATGTTTTAAATCAAAGAGTGTTAGACAGAGACTGAAAATAATAAAGTAGGCTTCAGCGAAATCTAGAAAGTGGTGTAAAAAGAGTAAACAGACTATTCCGCAGAACAGTTCAATAAAGAGATAACGATAAGGAATAGCTTTTTGACAAAAACGACACCTAGATTTTAGAATAAGTTGTGAGAAGACAGGTACCATCTCAAAAAATCGCAATGAGTGCTTACAAAAGCTGCAGTGGCTACTAGGAGTCACTATGGATTCTTCGGGGAAACGGTCACAAACCAAGCCAATGAATGAGCCTAAGGAAGCTCCTAGAAAAAAATAAATGATACTTAACATACCTATGTATTCGAAAAAGAGTCAAAAAAATCATTATATTTGACTATTATTTAGAAATGTTCTAAAATAAAGATGTAAACAATAGTAATTCTAAATAAGGAGAAAAAATATGGTACATACAATTAAAGAAACTATCACTGAAACAGTTAATGATCATGTTACAGCATCAACAAACACTAAAACTAAAGCAGTCTTGAATCAAGCAGTTGCTGATTTGTCTGTAGCAGCTTCAATTGTCCACCAAGTACACTGGTATATGCGTGGTTCTGGTTTCCTTTATCTTCATCCAAAAATGGATGAATTAATGGATAGCTTGAACGGTCATCTTGATGTTATTAGCGAACGTTTGATTACTATTGGTGGGGAACCATTTTCAACACTCGTTGAGTTTTCATCTAATTCAGGATTGACAGAAACTACAGGTACTTTTGATAAATCAATGACTGATCAAATCCAGTTGTTGGTTGATACATATAAATACTTGTCAGTTTTGTTCCAAGTTGGTTTGGATATTACAGATGAAGAAGGAGATGCTCCTTCAAATGATATCTTTACTGCAGCTAAGTCAGAAATTGATAAAACAGTATGGATGTTGACTGCTGAACTTGGTAAAGAACCTGGCTTGAAATAAGCATTTTTCTGAGTTAAGATGATTGTCAAGAGTTCCTTTAAAAGTGTATAATATTAACAAAATACTTTTAGAAGAAGGAATGGACGATATGTCTCAACATCGACGTAGTTTAAGCGTTTATGAAGATGTCTTGAATCAGTTAAAGGCGAAGGGAATTCGATTGACGGAGTCTCGCAAAGCTGTTATCCGTTATTTGATGATGTCTGATCAGCACCCTAGTGCAGATGTGATATATTATGATCTCCTCCCTGACAACCCAGGTATGAGTCTTGCGACTGTTTATAACAATCTAAAAGTTTTGGTTGAAGAGGGAATCGTCTCAGAAATTAAAGTAAACAATGATAATACGACCTACTATGATTTTATGGGACATGATCATTTGAATATTGTTTGTGAAAAATGTGGTCATATCACTGACTTAGACTTGCCAATTCCTTCTTTCAAGGAAGAAGTTGAATCGCAGACAGGATTCCGTATCACTCGAGAACAGATGATTTTCCATGGCATTTGCCCGAATTGCCAATAGATTAAAACCTGAGTCTTATCGGCTTGGGTTTTAAATTTTGTATTGATAATTTGTAAAGGTTTTCAATAGTCTCTTGTCATGACTGAAGCTTTTTGCTAAAATATTGCTATGAGAACTTTATATGATGTTCAACAGTTGTTGAAGCAATTTGGCATAATAGTTTATCTAGGTAAAAGACTTTATGATATTGAGATGATGAAAATTGAGTTAGAGGCTCTTTACCAGAATGGCTTAATTGATAAAGACAATTATCTATCTGCTGAAATGATTTTACGACATGAGCATCGCATTGAAATGGAGAAAGAAAATGAGCAAAAAACTCTTGGGTATTGATCTTGGTGGAACAACTGTCAAATTTGGTATTTTGACTGCAGAAGGTAGCGTTCAGGAAAAATGGGCGATTGAAACAAATACGCTTGAAGATGGACGTCACATCGTTCCAAATATTATTGATTCCTTGAAACACCGTTTGGCAATGTACGGACTCACTGCAGATGACTTTATTGGAATTGGTATGGGATCTCCGGGTGCTGTTGACCGTAAAAATAAGACGGTAACAGGTGCCTTCAACCTAAACTGGGCAGACACTCAAGAAGTTGGATCTGTCATTGAAAAAGAATTGGGTATTCCATTCGCTATTGATAATGATGCAAATGTGGCTGCTTTAGGTGAACGTTGGGTTGGTGCTGGTGCCAACAATCCAGATGTTGTTTTTGTAACACTTGGAACAGGTGTAGGTGGCGGTGTTATCGCTGATGGTAATTTGATTCACGGTGTTGCTGGTGCTGGTGGTGAGATTGGTCATATTATCGTTGAACCTGAAACAGGTTTTGAATGTACTTGTGGTAATAATGGCTGTTTGGAAACTGTAGCTTCAGCAACTGGTGTGGTTCGTTTGGCACGTCATATGGCCGAGGAGTATGAAGGTGATTCAGCCATTAAGGCTGCTGTAGATAACGGTGAACAAGTAACAAGTAAAGATATCTTTATGGCTGCGGCTGAAGGAGATAAGTTCGCCGATAGTATTGTTGACAAAGTGTCAGAATACCTTGGCCTTGCCACAGCAAATATTTCAAACATCCTTAACCCTGATTCTGTAGTTATCGGTGGTGGTGTTTCAGCTGCTGGAGAATTCTTACGTAGTAGAGTAGAAAGTTATTTTGTACGTTATGCTTTCCCACAAGTACGTCGTACAACAAAAGTGAAGTTGGCTGAGCTTGGTAATGATGCTGGTATCATTGGAGCTGCCAGTCTAGCTCTTACAATTCAAAAATAATGCGAAAAGGTGTATCTGACCAACTGGGGTCTTATTACACCTTTTTCTTATTGAAAAACGTTTACAATTGGTCTGGGTTCTGCCATTTTCTTAAAATTGTGGTATACTTGAAAAGTTGAAATAAAAATTAAAGAGGAAAAAATGACTAAATATAGAGAAGACATCCGTAACGTTGCCATTATTGCGCACGTTGACCACGGGAAAACAACACTTGTAGATGAATTGTTGAAACAATCGCATACCCTTGATGAACGTAAGGAACTTGATGAGCGTGCAATGGACTCTAACGATCTTGAAAAAGAACGTGGTATCACTATCCTTGCTAAGAATACAGCCGTTGCTTACAAAGGTACTCGTATCAATATCATGGACACACCGGGGCACGCAGACTTTGGTGGAGAAGTTGAACGTATCATGAAAATGGTTGATGGGGTTGTCCTTGTTGTTGATGCCTACGAAGGAACTATGCCTCAAACACGTTTTGTGTTAAAAAAAGCGCTTGAGCAAAATTTGACACCAATTGTTGTTGTTAACAAGATTGATAAACCATCAGCTCGCCCTGAAGAAGTTGTTGATGAAGTCCTAGAACTCTTCATCGAACTCGGCGCAGATGATGATCAGTTGGAATTCCCAGTTGTATATGCATCAGCGATTAATGGTACATCATCATTGTCAGATAATCCTGCTGATCAAGAGCACACTATGGCTCCAATCTTTGACACGATTATTGATCACATCCCAGCTCCTGTAGATAACTCAGATGAGCCACTTCAATTTCAAGTGTCACTTCTTGACTACAACGACTTTGTTGGACGTATTGGTATTGGACGTGTCTTCCGTGGAACTGTAAAAGTTGGTGACCAAGTTACTCTTTCAAAACTTGACGGAACAACTAAAAACTTCCGTGTTACAAAACTTTTTGGTTTCTTTGGTTTGGAGCGTCGTGAAATTGATGAAGCTAAAGCTGGTGACTTGATTGCCATCTCAGGTATGGAGGACATCTTCGTTGGTGAAACAATCACACCAACAGATGCTGTTGAACCATTGCCAGTACTTCGTATTGATGAACCAACTCTTCAAATGACTTTCTTGGCCAACAACTCACCATTTGCCGGTCGTGAAGGTAAACACGTAACATCACGTAAGGTCGAAGAACGTCTTTTGGCAGAATTGCAAACGGACGTTTCTCTTCGTGTAGATCCGACTGATTCACCTGATAAATGGACGGTTTCAGGTCGTGGTGAATTGCACTTGTCAATTCTTATTGAAACAATGCGTCGTGAAGGATACGAACTTCAAGTATCTCGTCCAGAGGTTATCATTAAAGAAATTGATGGTGTAAAATGCGAACCATTTGAACGTGTTCAAATTGATACTCCTGAAGAGTACCAAGGTTCTATCATTCAAGCCCTTTCAGAACGTAAAGGTGATATGCTTGATATGCAAATGGTTGGTAATGGTCAAACACGTATTATTTTCCTTGTACCAGCACGTGGTCTTATCGGATTCTCTACTGAATTCTTGTCTATGACACGTGGTTACGGTATCATGAACCATACCTTTGACCAATACTTGCCAGTTGTAGCGGGAGAAATCGGTGGACGCCACCGTGGTGCCCTTGTTTCTATTGATACAGGTAAGGCGACAACTTACTCAATTATGCGTATTGAAGAACGTGGTACAATCTTCGTTAACCCAGGCACAGAAGTATATGAAGGTATGATCGTCGGTGAAAATGCTCGTGAAAATGACCTTGGTGTTAATATCACTACAGCAAAACAAATGACAAATGTACGTTCAGCTACGAAGGACCAAACAGCCGTAATCAAGACTCCACGTATCTTGACACTTGAAGAATCACTTGAATTCTTGGATGATGATGAGTACATGGAAGTAACACCTGAATCTATCCGCTTGCGTAAACAAATTTTGAATAAAGCAGAGCGTGATAAAGCTAACAAACGTAAGAAGAAAGCAGCAGAAGCTGAATAATTTATAGGGAGGAGAAGGGATGTTTTATCTGATTGTTGCTATATTGATTTCGTCATTTTATTTCTTTATTGCACCCAAGTCGGTAAAAAACACCATGAATCTCCTCTTTGTCATGGTTACCTCAGCATTGCTATTACTTTTAGCAGTGTTATCAATCATCAAATTTTTCAGTTTACCCGGTGAGTTTTTTGTCACAGTGGGAATGCTTGTATTGAGTTATTTTACTTTAAAAGATTTCTTTTCCATGTCAGAGCTAAAGCATGAAAAAACTGAACAAGAAGAAAAATAAGTCACATGAACCTTAAAAAGTCAATCGCCTAGATTGGCTTTTTTCTGTGCTTAGAAGAGGTAACTTCTTGAAATAGGCTGGGATAAAAGGTAAAATGGTTATGATACAATTTGAGAGAATGGACGAATTATGAAATCAGTAACACAATTTGAAAATAAAAAAGTTTTGGTTCTTGGCTTGGCAAAGTCTGGTGAAGCAGCAGCTCGCCTCTTGGCTAAGTTAGGAGCTATCGTCACTGTTAATGACGGAAAACCATTTGAGGAAAACCCTTCGGCTCAGGCTCTTCTTGAAGAAGGAATTAAGGTTGTTTGTGGTGGACATCCTCTTGAGCTTTTGGATGAAAATTTTGAACTAATGGTCAAGAACCCTGGGATTCGCTACGACAATCCGATGGTAGCCCGTGCGCTTGAAAAAGGAATTCCAGTCTGGACTGAAGTTGAATTGGCTTACCTAGTGTCAGAGGCACCGATTATTGGTATAACTGGCTCAAACGGTAAGACGACAACGACAACTATGATTGCTGATGTCCTAAATCATGGTGGTAAGTCTGGCGTCTTGTCAGGAAATATCGGCTTCCCTGCATCAGAAGTTGCCCAATCAGTGACCGCTCAAGACACCTTAGTTATGGAATTGTCTTCTTTCCAATTGATGGGAATTGACAGTTTCCATCCCCACATTGCGGTTATTACCAATTTGATGCCAACACATATTGATTATCACGGTAGTTTTGAAGCATATGTGGCAGCCAAATGGAATATTCAAAATCGAATGACATCAGATGATTTCATTATTTTGAACTTTAACCAAAATCTTGCTAAGGAGTTGGCTACTAAGACGAAAGCACAAGTCGTTCCATTCTCAACTGTGGAAAAAGTAGATGGAGCCTATCTTGAAAACGGAGGTCTCTACTATAAAGGTGAGTTGATTATGAAAGCCGATGAGATTGGCGTTCCTGGTAGTCACAATGTGGAAAATGCCTTAGCTACAATTGCGGTTTCTAAGCTGTCAGGTATTTCAAACCAGGCAATCAAAGAAACTTTAGCAAGTTTTGGAGGGGTTAAGCATCGCCTTCAATTCGTTGATACCATTAACGACGTGAAATTCTATAATGATAGTAAGTCAACAAACATTTTGGCGACCCAAAAAGCACTCTCTGGATTTGATAATAGTAAAGTCATTTTGATTGCTGGCGGTTTAGATCGTGGTAATGAATTTGATGAACTCGTTCCTGATATTACAGGAGTCAAGAAAATGATTATTTTGGGAGAATCCGCTCCTCGTGTCAAACGTGCCGCTGAGAAAGCAGGTGTATCTTATCTTGATGCTAAAGATGTAGCTGATGCAACACGTATTGCTTTTGATCAAGCCAGTGCAGGAGATGTTGTTTTATTGAGTCCTGCTAACGCCAGCTGGGATATGTACAAGAATTTTGAAGTGCGTGGTGATGAATTTATCGCAACGGTTGAGCAATTGAAGGGATAAGCTATGGCAAAATCGAAAAAGATTGTTTTTACCGGTGGTGGAACAGTTGGACATGTGACCCTAAATCTTATCTTAATTCCAAAGTTCATCAAAGATGGATGGGAGGTTCACTATATTGGTGATAAGCATGGCATCGAACATGAACAAATCTCTAAATCTGGTTTAGATGTTACCTTCCACAGTATTGCTACAGGGAAGCTACGTCGATATTTTTCATGGCAAAACATGCTTGACGTTTTTAAAGTTGGTTGGGGAATCCTTCAATCTATTGCGATTATTGCAAAGATTCGGCCACAAGCACTTTTTTCTAAGGGCGGATTTGTCTCTGTACCGCCAGTGATTGCTTCTAAATTATTAGGAGTTCCTGTTTATGTGCATGAGTCTGACCTTTCTATGGGGTTAGCCAATAAAATTGCCTACAAGTTTGCAACTACGATGTTTACGACTTTTGAGCAACCAAAAGCGTTGACAAAGACAAAACATGTTGGCGCTATTACGAAGGTTGGTGTGGCACAAACAGGCCAAAAAGATATCCTCGATAATATTAAGAAACAGTTTGATGCCAATTTGAAAACCGTTCTTTTTATCGGTGGATCAGCTGGTGCAAAGGTTTTTAATGATTTTATTAGCAATACTCCACAACTGACTGAACACTACAATGTCATTAATATTTCTGGTGATTCTTCATTAAATACCTTACAACCTCATCTCTACCGAATTGATTATGTAACAGATTTGTACCAACCTCTTATGGATTTGGCTGATTTAGTAGTAACTCGGGGTGGTTCAAATACCATTTTTGAATTATTGGCGATGAAAAAACTGCATGTAATCATTCCTTTGGGGAAAGAAGCTAGCCGTGGAGATCAACTTGAAAATGCTGCTTATTTTGAACGAAAAGGTTATGCCCGCCAATTACAGGAACCTGATTTAAGTTGGGCAACTTTGAATAATGAGCTAGAACAACTTGTTGAAAATGCAAAGACTTACAAAGAAGCTATGGCAAAATCTGAGGAAATCACATCTCCTGATGATTTTTACCACCTATTAGTAACTAGTATTTCAAATAAATAAAGGAATTTCATGGCAAAAAAGGAACAAAATTCACAAGAAAAACAAGTTCTGACGGAGTGGCAGAAGCGAAACTTGGAATTTTTAAGAAAAAAAGAGAGCGAAGATTCTGAAGGCATAGAGAAAGAGAATACTTCAATCGAAAACAAGGTACCGGAAAAGAAGAAGGTTAAAAAGAAAAAAAAGGCCAAGAAGAAAAAAAAGAATAAGTTGAAATCAAGCAGTAACATTCCTATTGCACAACAAAATCTTGCTGGTCTCATTGTCTTCTCAGCTGCTATTTTAATTGTGTTTTCACTCTTCTATATCTCGCCTTGGTCTAAGCAAAAGATTATCACTGTCTCAGGAACAAAAAATGCTTTGCCAGAAGATGTGAAAGTGGCAAGTGGTATTCTTGATACAGATTATATTAGTTATGTCTTTTTAAATCAGAACAAAGTTGCGAGAACTGTTGAAAAAACAAATGTTTGGGTTAAAAAAGCGAATGTGACCTATGACTTTCCAAATCAATTTAACATTGCAGTAAAAGAATACCCGATAGTGGCTTATCGTCAAACTGGCAATGGTTATATGTCAATTCTCGAGAGTGGTAAAACTGGTGGAACGGTTTCAACAGGAAATCTTCCAGATAAATTTATTACTTTAAAAATAGATGATGACAAGAAAATTGAAGAACTTGTAAAAGAGCTAAATCAACTGGATGCTAAAATCAAAAATAACATTCAGATTATTAATTTAACACCTACCAAGGCAACTTCAGATTTGTTGACTATTGAGTTGTATGATGGCAATACCATCCGTGTCCCACTATCTCAATTAACAATCAAGTTACCATATTACCAAAAAATTAAAAAACATCTTTCAGATGGGACTATTGTTGATATGGAAGTTGGTATTTATACGACGACTCCGGAAGTTGAAGCATCAAAATCTGAAAAATCCGATAAGGATAAAAAGAAAGATAAAGACAAGACTGATAGTAAAGAAACCAGTGCTACTTCTGAAGAAGGGCAAGAGTCAGAATCGTCTGTACAAAGTTCTGGAGAGGATACTAATACCGAAAGTTCAAGTGACCAAGGAGAAAGTATTCCTGCAGTAGGGCAAGAAAACTCACATCAAACTTCCCTAGCTCAGGGTTAATATTGAATAATAAAAAACGTAAAATGCTGACATTTTACGTTTTTTTATGGTACAATAGTATCCGAATAATTCTGTTTTTATACAGTTTACAAAGATATTGAATGGAAAGATTGAGAGGTCGAGTGAATGGCTAGAGATGGCTTTTTTACAGGATTAGATATAGGAACTAGCTCGATTAAGGTTCTTGTTGCTGAATTTATTGATGGATCAATGAATGTCATCGGAGTAAGTAATGTTAAGAGTTCTGGTGTGAAAGATGGTATCATTGTTGACATTGACGCTGCAGCGAAATCCATCAAAACAGCTATTGAACAAGCAGAAGAAAAAGCTGGTATTGTTATTGAGCAAGTTAATGTTGGGCTTCCAGCTAATCTTCTTCAAATTGAGCCTACCCAAGGGATGATTCCTGTAACAAGTGAATCAAAAGAAATCAAAGATGAAGATGTTGAAAGTGTTGTTCGCTCAGCCTTGACTAAGAGCATTACACCTGAGCGTGAGGTTATTTCGCTAGTTCCTGAAGAGTTTATCGTTGATGGCTTCCAAGGAATTCGTGATCCTCGTGGAATGATGGGAATTCGTCTTGAAATGAGGGGTCTCATTTATACAGGACCAACAACAATCCTTCACAATCTTCGTAAGACGGTTGAACGTGCAGGTATTAAGGTTGAGAATATTATTATCTCACCTCTTGCGATGACACGTGCGGTCTTAAATGAAGGTGAACGTGAGTTTGGTGCTACAGTCATTGATTTGGGTGGCGGTCAAACTACCGTTGCAAGTATGCGTGCGCAAGAACTTCAGTTTACCAATATTTATTCTGAAGGTGGCGAATACATCACAAAGGATATTTCAAAGGTTTTGAAGACTTCTATGCAGATTGCAGAAGCGCTTAAGTTTAATTTTGGTAATGCTGATATTGACGAAGCAAGTGAATCTGAAACTGTTCAAGTTGAAGTTGTAGGTGAAAATTCACCTGTTGAAATCACTGAAAAATACCTTGCTGAAATTATCTCAGCTCGTGTGAAACATATCTTGGACAGAGTGAAACAAGATTTGACTCGTGGTCGTCTACTTGATTTACCTGGTGGTATCGTCCTTGTAGGTGGTACAGCTATTATGCCTGGTGTAGTTGAAGTTGCTCAAGAGCTTTTTGAGACAAATGTCAAACTTTACGTACCAAATCAAGTAGGCATTCGTAATCCGATGTTTGCAAATGTGATTAGTCTTGTTGAGTATGTTGGCCTTCTTACAGAAGTTGATATTATTGCTCAACGAGCAGTATCTGGTGAAGAGTATCTCCGTCGTAAACCTATCGACAATGAGGCTCCCGCATTGAGTTTTGACAGAACTCCAGCACCATCACCAGCGCCACGAGTGGCTCCACAACCTAATCCTATTCCAGTTGAGAATACAATCGAAGTGCCTTTGCCAGTTGAAGAAGGAAATCATGAACCAAAACAAAAACTTGGAGATCGTGTTCGTGGTATCTTTGGTAGTATGTTCGATTAATTTAATCTAGAAAAAGCGAGGAAATAAAATGAGTTTTTCATTTGATAGCGCATCTGTTCAAGGTGCTGTCATTAAAGTTATCGGTGTCGGTGGAGGTGGCGGAAACGCCATCAACCGAATGATTGAAGAAGGTCTTTCTGGTGTTGAATTTATCGCAGCTAATACTGATATTCAAGCGCTCAGCTCTTCAAAAGCAGAAACAGTTATCCAATTGGGCCCTAAATTGACCCGTGGACTTGGTGCCGGAGGTCAACCTGAAGTTGGTCGTAAGGCGGCTGAAGAAAGTGAAGAAACACTTACAGAAGCACTTACAGGATCTGACATGGTATTTATCACTGCCGGTATGGGTGGAGGTTCTGGTACAGGAGCAGCTCCAGTAATTGCACGTATTGCCAAAAGCTTAGGTGCGTTGACAGTTGCAGTTGTAACACGTCCGTTCGGATTTGAAGGTAACAAACGTGGTGCTTATGCGGTTGAAGGTATTCAAGAGTTGCGTGAGCAAGTTGATACACTTCTTATTATCTCAAACAACAATCTTCTTGAAATTGTTGATAAGAAAACTCCACTTCTTGAAGCCCTTAGCGAAGCAGATAATGTTCTCCGCCAAGGTGTCCAAGGTATTACGGATCTTATCACTAATCCAGGCTTGATTAACCTCGACTTTGCTGATGTGAAAACAGTTATGGCAAACAAAGGTAATGCGCTTATGGGTATTGGTATTGGTTCTGGTGAGGAACGTATTGTTGAAGCTGCACGCAAAGCAATCTTCTCGCCACTTCTTGAAACTACTATTGATGGTGCAGAAGACGTAATTGTTAACGTAACTGGTGGTCTTGATATGACTCTTACAGAGGCTGAAGAAGCTTCTGAAATTGTTGGCCAAGCAGCTGGTAACGGTGTTAACATTTGGTTGGGTACATCGATTGATGATACATTGAAAGATGAGATTCGTGTAACTGTTGTTGCCACAGGAGTTCGTCAAGATCGTGCTGATAAAGTAGCGGGAGTGAAAGCTCAACCTCGCAAAGTGACATCAGTACCGTCACAACCAGCAGCACCTGTTCAGCAAGCGATTCAAGAAGAACAACGTCCAGTTTCTCAACCTTCATTTGAACGTCAACCAAATTTTGACTATAATGAAACACCTTCAATGCCTCAAACAGGGGTTCATCCTGCAGCGGCAGCATCTCAACAAGAGCAGTCTGCTTTTGGAAATTGGGACTTAAGACGTGATAATATCTCACGTCCTGAAACTGGCCAATTAGATAGTCAGTTGACTATGTCTACATTTTCAAGTGAAGTTGAGGATGATGATGAGTTGGAAACACCACCATTCTTTAAAAATCGTTAATAATGACTATAGAAGAAAATAAAAATAATGTTTATCAAGCGGTAAAGGCAGCTTGTGAGAAGGCTAATCGCTCTAGTGATGAAGTCAATATTATTGCCGTAACCAAATATGTCTCTAGTGATATTGCTGAAGAATTGGTTAAAACAGGAATTAAACACATTGCTGAAAATCGCGTGGATAAATTCTTAGATAAGTATCAAGCTTTAAACAATTATGATTTGACCTGGCACCTTATCGGTACCTTACAGCGTCGAAAAGTAAAGGATGTTATTAATTTAGTTGATTATTTTCACGCCTTGGATTCTGTAAAATTAGCAGAGGAAATTCAAAAGCGTGCCAATCATACGATTAAATGTTTCCTTCAAGTTAACGTTTCAGGTGAGGAATCGAAACATGGTTTTTCGCCTGAAGAACTTGATACAGTTCTAGACCAAATTAAAAATCTTGATAACATTTGTATTGTTGGACTAATGACAATGGCACCAATTGATGCAGATGATCAAGAACTTGATGTGATTTTCTCACAGACAAATGAACTTAGAAAATCAATTCAAGAGAAAAAAATAAAGAATGTTCCTTGTGATCAATTAAGCATGGGGATGAGTCGAGATTTTGATGAGGCAATTCAAAATGGATCAACCTTTGTCAGAATCGGCAGTGCATTTTTTAAAGAGAACGGAGATTAACCTTATGGCATTAAAAGACACAATTGATAAAATTGTTTCATATTTTGATACCGACGAAGTAACCGATTATGAAGATGCTGCAAAAGAAGAAGAGAAAAAACGTCCTGTAAAAGTGCAGAGACCAGTGCAGACACAACCTCGTCAGCAACGTCAACCTGAGCGTTCACAGGCAACAGTTCCTCCTCGTCGTCAACATGTTAACGCAGACTTGCAGGAAACACAAGTTCTTCGTAGTTTACCTTTGAGTCGTTCACAAGCAAATCAGGGACCACATCAAATGAGTACAACAAAAACAACAATTGCAATTAAATATCCTAAGAAATATGAAGATGCTCAGGAAATTGTAGAACTTTTGATCGAAAATGAATGTGTTTTGATTGATTTTCAGTATATGTTAGAGGCACAAGCTCGTCGTTGTCTTGATTTCATTGATGGTGCAAGTAAAGTACTTACCGGGAATCTTCAAAAAGTTGGCTCTTCAATGTACTTGCTTACACCAATCAATGTCGTTGTTGATATTGAAGAGATTGGTTTGGCACACGGTAATCAAGAAGCTAACTTTGACTTTGACATGAAGAGACGTTAAGCAATGTCTATATTACTATATGTTATTTGGGCACGTGTCGTTAATGTTGCAGAGATACTTCTTGTTGTCTACGCTTTGTTATCTTGGTTTCCAGGAGCCTATGACACTAGCCTTGGAAGAATCATTAGACAAATTGTTAATCCGATTCTTGCGCCATTTCGTCGTCTGAATCTGGTCTTTGCTGGTGTTGACTTTTCAATCATCGTAATCGTTCTTTTGTTGAATTTTTCTCTCACTATTCTTAGGAATATTCTATTCTGATGTCAGAAAATAAAAATATTGAACAGCATTATTCGTTAGATGAACGTCCTTTTTTAGAAAAGGTCAGGGGATTTTGCCAATTGGTTGAAGATAGGTATAGTCCTTATTTGACTGATTTCTTAAATCCCCGTGAGATTCAAATTGTTGAAGATTTAGCAAATTACTATCAATTAAAATTCTTTGTAAGTTCAAATCTTGAGACGGAGGAGTACAGAAGAGTTATTATAGCTCCGGATTATTATGAACTCTCTGATGATGACTTTGAGATTAAGCGGTTAGAGGTTTCTTATGCAAGACAGTTTAACACCTTGACTCATCCAAAAGTTTTGGGGGCTTTGATTAATCAACTTGGACTTGAACGTCAAGTATTTGGTGACATTATTATCAATGACGATGGACGTATTCAATTTTCGATAGCATCTCACCTAGCAAACTATGCTATAATGACTATCAAAAAGATTGGTAATGTTTCCGTTACACTTAAGGATGTTAGTGAAGGGAATTGGATTACAAATCAAGAAAACTACTCACATTCTTTTGTTTTACTTTCTAGCATGCGTCTTGACAATGTGTTAGCAACCGTGTTAAATTTATCACGCTCTAGGGCCTTGAAGCTGATTTCATCTGGTAAAGTCAAATTAAATTATAGACAAGTTGAGAAGGCTGACCAGTTGATTACTATTGGTGATATGATTTCGGTTCGGGGTTTCGGTCGATTTCGATTGGCCGAACAAGAAGGATTTTCAAAATCTGGTAAAGCTAAAGTCACTATTAATAGCATGTTGAGACGAAGAAAAAAGTAGGTATTTAGTTTAAAATCATTAGAGATGGTAATGTAAATAGAGGAGATCTGTAATGGCAATTACAGTACTTGAGATTATCGAAAAACAGTTTACAACTAAATTTCGTGGCTATAATCAAGAAGAAGTAGATGAATTTATTGATATTATCGTAGATGGTTATGAAGAATTAGTTCATGAAAATCGTGAACTTGCTGCTCGTGTAAAAGAGCTTGAAGAAATGGTAAAAAAATAAAGGAGGCCTGTAATGGCAATCACAGCACTTGATATTAAAGATAAACAGTTTACAACTAAATTTCGTGGATACAATGAACAAGAAGTAGATGAATTTCTTGATATTATCGTTGATGATTATGAAGATTTAGTTCGTGATAATCGTGAGCTTGCTTCTCGTGTAAAAGAGCTTGAAGAAAAATTGGCTTATTTTGATGAAATGAAAGAATCACTAAGCCAATCAGTTATCTTGGCTCAAGAAACAGCTGAAAAAGTTAAAGCTTCAGCAGCTGACGAATCAGCTAACTTGATTAATAAAGCTAACTTCAATGCAACGCATTTGGTTGAAGAAGCTAAATCTAAAGCATCTGAAATTCTTCGTGATGCTACTGATGAAGCGAAACGTGTTGCTATTGAGACAGAAGAGCTTAAACGTCAAAGTCGTGTTTTCCATCAACGTCTTTTGGCTGCAGTTGAAGGTCAACTTAGCTTAGCAAGTGCTCCAGAGTGGGGTGAATTGTTGCAACCAACAGCTATTTATCTTCAAAACTCAGATGCTGCCTTTAAAGAAGTTGTTGAAAAAGTTTTGGACGAACATGTCCCAGATTCAAATGATGCAGCTTCATTTGATGCAACGCGTCAATTTACTCCTGATGAAATGGCTGAACTTCAACGTCGTGTTGCTGAAAGTAACAAGAAAGTCGAAGATTTCTCTAATCAAGAATTTGAAGAAACTAATGAAACTGTTTCGACCCCAGTTGATTTCGGTAACTCAGATTCTTTCGATAGCGAAGCAGCAGACTTTCCAACTTCTGCACCAGTAGATGAAGATTTTGATTTTCAACCTGAAACAACAGGTGAAGTAAACCTTAACGAAACACAAACTTTTAAATTGAATATTGGCGAATAAGAAAAATAAAACTTACCAAGTATATTTTCAGCGAGTGGGAGATGGTGTGAGTCCCACATTCCCTATTTGGCCGGTTATCATTTTCTTTGGTTCTGACTGAATAAAGTAAGTTAGAAGGATGGTCCTCCTTACGGACATATGAGGGAGCGAATTTATATTTGCTCTAAACAAAGGTGGTACCACGAGCTTTCGTCCTTTTTGATGAAGGCTCTTTTTATTTTGTAAATTATATTGAAGAGGAGATAGAATGAAACTTAAAGAAACCCTAAATCTTGGTAAGACAGCTTTTCCTATGCGTGCTGGACTTCCTAATAAAGAACCTCTCTGGCAAAAAGAGTGGGAAGATGCTAATATGTATCAACGTCGTCAAGAATTGAACCAAGGAAAACCGCACTTCACCCTTCATGATGGCCCTCCGTATGCCAATGGTAATATTCACGTTGGACATGCCATGAATAAAATTTCCAAGGATATTATCGTTCGTTCTAAATCAATGTCTGGTTTCTATGCACCTTATATTCCTGGATGGGATACTCATGGGCTTCCAATCGAACAGGTTTTGGCTAAAAAAGGTGTGAAACGTAAAGAAATCGAACGCTCTGAATACCTTAAAATGTGTCGTGACTATGCGCTTTCACAAGTTGACAAGCAACGTAAAGATTTCAAACGACTTGGTGTCTCAGCTGATTGGGATAACCCATATGTAACTTTGACACCTGACTATGAAGCTGCACAAATTCGTGTCTTCGGTGAGATGGCTAAAAAAGGTTACATCTACCAAGGTGCGAAACCAGTTTACTGGTCATGGTCATCAGAATCAGCGCTTGCTGAAGCAGAAATCGAATACCATGATTTAGTTTCTACATCTCTTTACTATGCTAATAAAGTTAAGGATGGTAAAGGCGTATTGGATACCGATACCTATATCGTTGTATGGACAACTACACCATTCACTATTACAGCGTCTCGAGGCTTGACAATGGGAGCTGATTTTGATTATGTAGTTGTTAAGCCTGCTGGATCTGACCGTAAATATGTTGTGGCTTCTGAGCTATTGCCAAGTCTTTCTGAAAAATTTGGTTGGGAAGATGTTGAAGTACTTGCAACTTACCAAGGAAAAGAATTGGATCAAATTGTAACCGAACACCCATGGGACTCAGAAGTTGATGAATTGGTTATCCTTGGTGATCATGTTACACTGGATTCTGGTACTGGTATCGTCCATACAGCGCCCGGTTTTGGTGAAGATGACTATAACGTCGGTGTTGCCAATGGCTTAGAAGTTGCTGTAACGGTCAATGAACGTGGTATCATGATGGAAAATGCAGGTCCTGATTTTGCAGGTCAGTTCTATGATAAAGTTGTACCAACAGTCATTGATAAACTTGGTGATCTCCTTCTTGCCAAAGAAGAAATCTCTCACTCATACCCATTTGACTGGCGTACCAAAAAACCAATTATCTGGCGTGCAGTCCCTCAATGGTTTGCATCTGTATCTAAATTCCGTCAAGAAATTTTGGATGAAATTGAAAAAGTTAAATTCCATTCAGAATGGGGTAAAGTTCGTCTTTACAACATGATTCGTGACCGTGGAGACTGGGTCATCTCTCGTCAACGTGCTTGGGGTGTTCCACTCCCAATCTTCTATGCTGAAGATAAGACACCAATCATGACTGAGGAAACGATTGAACATGTGGCTAAACTTTTTGAAGAGCATGGATCTGTTATTTGGTGGGAACGTGATGCTAAAGATCTTCTTCCAGAAGGTTTCACACATCCTGGTTCACCAAACGGTGAGTTCACTAAAGAAAATGATATTATGGATGTGTGGTTTGACTCAGGTTCATCATGGAATGGTGTTGTCGTTAATCGACCTGAATTGACTTATCCAGCTGACCTTTATCTTGAAGGTTCTGACCAATACCGTGGTTGGTTTAACTCATCACTTATCACATCAGTTGCCAATCATGGTGTCGCACCATATAAACAACTCTTGTCTCAAGGTTTTGCCCTCGATGGTAAGGGTGAAAAGATGTCTAAATCACTTGGAAATACGATTGCTCCTAGTGATGTTGAAAAGCAATTTGGTGCAGAAATTCTCCGTCTTTGGGTAACAAGTGTTGATACGACCAATGATGTCCGTATCTCAATGGATATCCTTAGCCAAGTATCTGAATCTTACCGTAAAATCCGTAACACGCTCCGTTTCTTGATTGCTAATACATCAGACTTCAATCCAACAACTGATGCTGTGGCCTTTGAAGAATTGCGATCTGTGGATCAGTACATGACTATCCGATTCAACCAATTGGTTAAGATCATTCGTGACGCTTATGCAAACTTTGAGTTCTTGACTATCTACAAAGCTTTGGTTAACTTTATTAATGTAGAGTTGTCAGCTTTCTATCTTGATTTTGCTAAAGACGTGGTTTACATTGAGAGTGCAGATTCTCTTGAACGTCGTCAAATGCAAACAGTCTTCTACGATATTCTTGTTAAGATCACAAAACTCTTGACTCCAATTCTTCCTCACACTGCTGAAGAAATCTGGTCATATCTTGAATTTGAAACTGAAGAGTTTGTTCAATTGTCAGAGTTGCCAGAAGCAGAAGCTTTCGAAAATCAAGAAGCAATCCTTGAAAAATGGAAAGCATTCATGGATTTCCGTGGTCAAGCTCAAAAAGCTTTGGAAGAAGCTCGTAATGAGAAGATTATCGGTAAATCACTAGAAGCTCATTTGACTATTTATCCAGATGCTGAAGTTAAAGAACTTCTTGAAGGTTTGAATACAAATCTTGCTCAACTTTTGATTGTTTCAGCATTGACTATTGCTGAAGGAGATGCTCCTGAATCAGCTGTGAGCTTTGAAAATGTTGCCTTCACTGTAGAACGTGCTTCAGGTGAAGTTTGTGATCGTTGTCGTCGTATTGATCCAACTACCAAGGAACGTAGCTATAATGCAACAATCTGTGATCACTGTGCTAGCATTGTTGAAGAAAACTTTGCTGAAGGTGTAGCAGAAGGCTTTGAAGTTAAAGCAAAATAAGCTAAAAAGAGTTCAGATTGAACTCTTTTTCTATTTGTTTTTCGAATATAGTATTGAAGACAAGAAAAAACTAGCTCAGCTAGTTTTTTCTTATAGTCCGTAGTTATAATCATCGTCTTGCATGGCTTCCACAGTACCTAGAAGGTAACCATTACCAACTTGAGAGAAGAAGTCGTGGTTGGAAGTTCCTGTAGAAATACCATTCATAACGATTGGGTTAACATCGTTTGCACTATCTGGGAAAAGTGGATCTTGTCCCAAGTTCATGAGGGCCTTGTTGGCGTTGTAACGAAGGAAAGTCATGACTTCTTCAGTCCACCCAACACCATCATAGAGAGACTTAGTATAGAGCTCTTCATTTTCATACAATTCATAGAGAAGGTCATACATCCATTCACGGAAGCTTTCTTGCTCCTCTTCAGGTAATTCATTAAAGCCAAGTTGAAATTTATAGCCAATATAGGTTCCGTGAACAGATTCGTCGCGGATAATCAATTTAATGATTTCAGCGACATTGGCAAGCTTATTATTACCTAGATAATATAGAGGTGTGAAGAAGCCTGAGTAGAAAAGGAAGGTTTCAAGAAAAGTTGATGCAACCTTTTTCTGAAGTGGTGTTCCATTCTCATAGATGTCGTTTATGATTTTTGCTTTGGTCTGCAAGTATTCGTTACTATTGGTCCACTCGAAAATATCTTCAATTTCAGATTTAGTGTTCAAAGTTGAGAAAATAGAAGAGTAGGATTTTGCGTGAACAGATTCCATGAACTGAATGTTGTTCAAAACAGCTTCTTCATGGGGTGTACGAACATCGGCACGAATAGCTTCAACACCTGTTTGTGATTGCATAGTATCTAGTAAGGTCAAGCCACCGAAGACTTTTCCGACCAAATCTTTTTCTTCAGCTGAAAGTTTACGCCAATCATCAAGGTCATTTGAAAGTGGAATACGTGTATCTAACCAGAATTGTTCAGTCAATTTTTCCCAGGTAGATTTATCAATCGCATCTTCGATTTCATTCCAGTTAATGGCTTTATAGTAAGTTTCCATTAGAAACCTCTTTCTTTATTGATATCGTTTCTATTTTATCATAATTCAAAATCATGACATAGCTTTTTGAGTTTATCTATTAAAAAAGTCGGCGAACCGACCTTTTTAATACCCTTTATGAATAAGAACAGTGATATTTTAGAGTGTTAAATAACACAACTTTCACACTGGTTAGAGCCAACTTCCTCCCCGTCGTCTGTATAAGTACGAATGTAGTAAATTGACTTGATTCCTTTGTTAAAGGCATAGTTACGAAGGATAGAAAGGTCACGAGTTGTTTGTTTATTTTCTGTTTTCCATTCGTAAATTTCTTTTGGTAGTTCACTACGCAAGAAAAGTGTTAATGACAAACCTTGATCCACATGTTCAGTAGCAGCAGCATATACATCAATCACTTTACGCATATCCATGTCGTAAGCTGAAGTGTAGAAAGGAATAGTGTCTGTTGAGAGTCCGTTAGCTGGATAGTAGATTTTACCAATTTTCTTCTCTTGACGTTCTTCAATACGTTGTGTGATTGGGTGGATAGAAGCAGAACAGTCGTTAATATAAGAAATTGATCCATTTGGTGCAACTGCCAAGCGGTTTTGATGATAGAGACCATCTTTCTTAACTAACTCACGAAGCTCTTCCCAATCTTTTGCTTGCGGAATGAAGTGGCCATCGAACAGTTCTTTAACACGGTCAGATTTAGGAACATACTGTCCCGTAACGTATTTATCAAAGTAAGAACCATCGGCATATTTAGATTTTTCAAAACCAACAAAGGTTTCTTGACGTTCACGGGCAATATTGTTAGATTCAACCAAAGTCCAGTAGTTCATAAGCATGAAGTAGATATTAGTGAATTCAACAGATTCAGGGCTACCGTATTCAATGTGGTTTTTAGCAAGGTAAGAATGGAGCCCCATGGCACCTAAACCAAAGGTATGAGCTTGTTGGTTACCATTTTTTATAGATGGTACAGCTTCGATGCTAGAGCTATCTGTAACAAAAGTAAGTGCTCTCGTCATAGCCTTGATAGAACGTCCAAAGTCAGGCGATGTCATCATGTTAAGGATGTTAGTAGATCCAAGGTTACATGAAATGTCTGTACCGAGTTTCACAAATTCTTGTGCATCGTTCAGTTCACTTGGTGTTTGAACTTGGAGAATCTCAGAACAAAGGTTGGACATGACAATTTTACCATCAATTGGATTATGTCTGTTAGCTGTATCAACATTGACGATATATGGGTAACCAGATTCTTGTTGGAGTTTAGAAATTTCAGTTTCTAACTCACGCGCATTAATCTTAGTTTTTGTGATATTGGGATTGGCAACCAATTCATCGTACATAGCTGTGATGTCGATGTAGTTAAATGGTTTCCCGTATTCTTTTTCGACAGAGTAAGGGCTGAAGAGATACATTTCTTCATTCTTACGTGCCAATTCGTAAAACTTATCAGGTACGGTAACACCTAGTGATAAAGTTTTGACACGAACTTTTTCATCGGCATTTTCTTTTTTAGTAGAAAGAAAAGCTAAGATATCTGGATGGAAGACGCTAAGATAAACAACTCCAGCACCTTGACGTTGACCAAGTTGGTTTGAGTAAGAAAAACTATCTTCAAAGAGTTTCATTACTGGCACGACACCAGAAGCTGCACCAGCATACCCCTTAATAGGAGCACCAGCTTCACGTAGGTTAGAGAGACTAATACCTACCCCACCACCAATACGTGACAACTGTAGGGCTGAGTTAATAGAACGTCCGATAGAATTCATGTCATCAGTTACTTGAATAAGGAAACATGAAACAAGTTCTCCACGACGGCTACGCCCAGCATTCAAGAAGGAAGGAGTAGCAGGTTGATAACGTTGGTGAATCATCTCATTAGCAAGATCACTGGCTAGATGTTCATCGCCATCAGCAAAGTAGAGGGCATTAAAAAGAACACGGTCCTCAATACTTTCAAGATAAGACTGGCCATCATTAGTTTTTAAAGCGTATTGTTGATAGAACTTGTAAGCCGACATAAATGATTGAAAACGAAAATTTTGAGAGTAAATTTCCGCAGACAATTTCTCAATGAAGGCAGGTTCGTATTTCCCAATGAATTCAGACTCGATATAGTCATTTTCAATCAAGTAATTAATTTTTTCTGTGATGCTGTTGAATGCCATTGAATTTGGCTTAACATTTTCAAGGAAAAAGGCATGAAGGGCTTCTTTATCCTTGTGCAAAGGTATTTGACCGTTAATTGGACGGTTGATTTCATTATTGAGGCGGAAATAAGAAACATCGCCAAGATTTTTTAAAGACATAATACTGATACCAAACTTAGTTTAATGGTTTATTAAGATTTATTCCTTAAACTAAGCAAACAAGTTCCTTTCTATAATGAAAACTTGAGAGTTAGAGAATTTCTTTAAGTTTTGCAGGTTGAAATCCTGAAAAGACGATATCACCGGATTCAATAACTGGAGCAGCTGTGAAACCAAGGCTTTTTACATAATCAATTTTCTCTGGATGCTCATCAATGTTGATTTCTTCGAAATCAGCATTCTCCTTTTCTAAGAATTTTTTTGTCATTTTGCATTGCATGCAGTTGTTTTTTGAAAACAATGTAATCTTTGCCATTGCAAATACTCCTTTTAATAATGAATTTAAGTGACTAAAGGTCACTTTTGGAACTCTAATAGAATACCCAAAATATAGGGAAAAATCAAGAGGTTGAACCGACAAAAATACAATATTTTGTGTTTAGTATTCAAACACAACCCCATATATTGTGTTTTTAAGCCTTTTTAAAGTTTTTTGACACCAGTCAATATTTATTGGAAAAAGGAGTCAACTAACTAATTATGTGAGCTTTTATGACATGAAAATGCCAATTTCATTTGTATTTTAGAAAAAATAGGTATAAAATGAAAAAAACTTTTAACTAATGGAGGTTCTAGTATGCAAGAATATTGCTCAAATCTGACTGTAAAAGATCAAGACTTTACGTTTTATGATATTGAAAAAGTTGCGACAAAGCAGGGTGTTACGGTAGAAAACCTACCCTATACGATTAGAATATTACTTGAAAGTCTTTTAAGAAAAAAGGACGGTGTTGATGTTACAGAATCTCACATTAGTAGTATCTTGAAATTTCCGAATATTTCGATAAATTCGGAAGTTCCTTTTAAACCAAGTCGTGTTATTCTTCAAGACTTTACCGGAGTTCCTGTTGTTGTTGATTTGGCATCCATGCGTGATGCAATTGTAGCGAATGGAGGAAAGGCAGAACTTATTAATCCAGAGATTCCTGTGGACTTGGTGATTGACCACTCTGTTCAGGTAGATTCTTATGGTTGTAGCACGTCTCTTGAAGATAACATTAATTTGGAGTTTAAGCGTAACAATGAGCGTTACGAATTTCTTAAGTGGGCTGAACAATCCTTTGAAAATTATCGTGCCGTTCCACCTGCAACAGGTATCATCCACCAAGTTAATATTGAATTTTTAAGTGACGTTATTATTGAAAAAGATGGGCTTTTGTATCCAGATTCTATGTTTGGTACAGATAGTCACACAACTATGATCAATGGTATCGGTGTTCTTGGTTGGGGTGTCGGAGGAATTGAAGCCGAAGCAGCAATGCTTGGTGAAGCATCTTATTTCCCAATCCCAGAGGTTATAGGTGTTCGTTTGACAGGAGAACTGCCTAAAATTGCGACGGCAACCGATTTGGCCCTCAAGATTACTCAGGTGCTTCGTTCTGAAAATGTTGTTGGTAAATTCGTTGAGTACTTTGGTCCTGGTTTGAAGAGTTTATCTCTAGCTGACCGTGCTACAGTGGCTAATATGGCACCGGAATATGGTGCGACCTGTGGTTATTTCCCAATTGATGAGGAAACCTTAAACTACATGCGTTTGACCAACCGTGATGAGCAACATATCAAGGTGACAGAAGCCTACGCTAAAACTAACCATCTTTTCTATGATCCTAGCAAAGAAGCTACCTATACCAAGGTTGTTGAAATTGATTTGTCATCCATTAAACCTTCGATTTCAGGTCCAAAACGCCCACAAGACTTGATTCTCTTATCCGATGCTAAACAAGAATTCCAGGATGCTGTAGTTCGAGAAGCAGGTGTCCGTGGTTTTGGTCTTGATCGTGAGGAATTAGAAAAGACGGCTCAAGTTGATTTTGAGGAACATTTAGAGACGATTCAGACTGGTCATGTGGCAATAGCAGCGATTACGTCATGTACCAACACTTCAAATCCTTACGTTCTTATGGCTGCGGGTCTTTTAGCTAAAAAGGCTGTTGAAAAGGGGCTCAAAGTCTCTCCAACAGTCAAGACCTCTTTGGCGCCAGGATCTAAAGTGGTTACAGGTTATCTCAAAGCTTCAGGCTTGCAAACATATTTGGATAAACTTGGCTTTAATTTAGTTGGTTATGGTTGTACGACATGTATTGGTAACTCAGGAGATCTACGACCAGAAGTGGCTAAAGTTATTTCTGACAATGACTTGTTGGCAAGTGCTGTTTTATCAGGAAACCGTAACTTTGAAGGACGTATCAATCCTCTGGTTAAAGCGAATTTTTTAGCTAGCCCACCTTTGGTTGTTGCTTATGCCTTGGCTGGTAACACCAATATTGATTTGACTACTGAAGCTCTTGGGGTTGATGAAAATGGCAAAGCTGTCTATCTAGAAGATATCATGCCATCTCGTGATGAAATTGAGTCATATGTTGATAAATTCGTGACTCGTCAACTCTTCCAAGATGAATATGCCAATGTCTTTTCAGACAGTGCGAAGTGGAATGCTATTCCAACTGAGCAAGGTCAAAATTATAAATGGAATCTAGAATCAACCTATATCCAAAACCCACCTTATTTTGATTGCTTGGGAGACGACTTGTCCATTAAACCACTGACTGATTTGAAAGTTTTAGCGAAATTTGGAGATACAGTAACAACTGACCATATTTCTCCAGCTGGTAATATTGCCCGAAATAGTCCTGCAGCGAATTATCTCTCTGAACACGGAGTGGATTATCAGGACTTTAATTCCTATGGTAGTCGTCGTGGAAACCATGAAGTGATGATGAGAGGAACTTTTGCTAATATTCGTATCAAAAATGAGTTGGCAGAGGGTAAAATTGGTGGATATACTAAATATGATGGTGAAATCATTCCTATTTATGATGCGGCTATGAAATACAAGGAAGCTAATCAAGACACGCTTGTGATTGCTGGTAAAGACTATGGAATGGGTTCAAGCCGTGACTGGGCAGCCAAAGGCGCAAATCTCCTTGGTGTAAAAGTAGTGCTTGCTGAGAGCTTTGAACGTATCCACCGTTCGAACCTAGTAATGATGGGCATTTTACCAGTTCAATTTATGGAAGGAGAATCAGCTGAGTCTCTTGGTTTGACAGGACAGGAGACATTTAGCTTTGATCTTTCGGAAAATCCTGGTGTCCACGATGTTATCACCGTAACAGCTAGAACGTCTTCTGAAACAAAAACATTTAAGGTATTAGTCCGTTTTGATGCAGACGCTGATATTCGCTACTATAAGAATGGTGGTATTCTACCAATGGTTGTTCGAAAAAAATTGAAGGGAGCATAATATGACAACAGTTGAAACAAATGGTCTGAAGGATATGATTGCTTGTAATACACGTATTTCGTCTATTATTGATGATCATTTATCCTACGCAGGCTATGATATTTCAGAATTTATGGATAATAAAGCTTCTTTTGAGGAAATCATATATCTCTTGTGGAATGGGCATCTACCAACGCAAATGGAACTTAAATATTTTGAAGCGGAATTGCGTAAGAATTATGATATTTCAGATGCGGTTGAGCAATGTATTCTCATACAATCAAGGCCTCATTTGCATCCCATGAGTGTTCTGCGTTCTACAGTCTCATTATTAGGGGTATATAATGTCCATGCTGAGGAGCGCTCCCTGGAAGCCATCTATCAACAAAGTATTGAATTGATGGCTAAGTTGCCAACAATTATTACAACATTCGCTCGTTTAAGGACGGGTCAGATGCCTGTGAAACCACGTGAAGATTTAGGCTTTGCGGCAAATTTTCTTTACATGCTGAATGGGGTTGAACCATCTACTATTGAAGTTGAAGCTATGAATAAGGCTTTAATTCTTCATGCAGATCATGAGTTGAACGCCTCAACCTTTGCAGCGCGTGTTTGTGCTTCAACCCTTACAGATATTTATTCTTGTGTTACGACAGCTATTGGAGCGTTAAAAGGCCCTCTCCATGGTGGTGCTAATGAGCGCGTCTTTGATATGCTAAATGAAGTCCATGAATCTGGTGATGTTAGTGCCTATCTGCAAGAAAAACTGGACTCTAAAGAAAAAATCATGGGATTTGGACATCGTGTTTATAAAAAACAGGATCCTCGAGAAATATTCTTGAGAGATATGGCTAAGAAGTTGACTGAGAATACGGAAAATCAAGAGTTCTTTAATATGTCGCAAGAGATTGAGGAATTCATGAAAATTAAGAAAGGTTTGATTCCCAATGTCGATTTTTATTCAGCGACGGTTTACCATTCTTTGGGTATCGATAGTGATATCTTCACGCTCATCTTTGCAATGAGTCGTGTCGCAGGATGGATTGCACATATTCAGGAGCAACAAAAAAATAATAAATTGATTCGTCCACGTTCTCAATATATTGGACAAGAAAACTTAACTTATATTCCTTTAGAAAAACGTTAGTGAGGAAAAATCTATGGCAGAAAAAATCAAAATGGGAAATGGTCACCTAGAGGTTACTGATAATCCTATTATTCCTTATATTGAAGGAGATGGTGTTGGTCGTGATATTTGGAAAAATGCTCAAGCCATCTTCAATAAGGCTGTAGAGGTAGCCTATGATGGTAAGCGTCAGATTGAGTGGCAAGAGCTTCTAGCAGGAAAAAAGGCTTTTGACAAAACAGGAGAATGGTTACCTCAAGCTACTTTAGAAGCTATTCGAGACAGTTTGGCAGCTATTAAAGGTCCTCTTGAAACGCCAGTTGGTGGTGGAATCCGTTCTTTAAATGTTGCTCTACGTCAGGAACTTGACCTCTATGCCTGCGTTCGTCCAGTTCGTTACTTTAAAGGAGTGGTAAGCCCTCTTAAAGAACCAGAAAAAACGGATATTACTATTTTTCGTGAAAATACCGAAGATATCTATGCAGGTATTGAATGGGAAGCAGGAACGGAAGAGGTAAAGAAAGTCATTGCTTTTCTGCAGAAAGAAATGGGTGTGACTAAAATTCGTTTCCCAGAGTCAAGTAGTATCGGTATTAAACCAATTTCAATTGAAGGAAGTAAACGATTAATTCGTTCAGCAATTGACTATGCACTCAAGAATAATCTCAAAAAAGTAACCCTAGTCCATAAAGGCAATATTCAAAAATTTACTGAGGGCGGTTTCCGTAAATGGGGTTACGAGGTGGCACAGGAAGAGTATAAAGAGGACCTACTTGCTGGCCGTTTAGAGATTAACGATATCATCGCAGATAACTTCCTACAACAGATTCTTCTAAATCCAGGAAAATTTGATGTGGTTGCCTTGACCAACTTGAATGGTGATTATGCCAGTGATGCCTTGGCCGCACAGGTTGGTGGTATCGGAATTTCCCCTGGAGCCAACATTAACTATCAAACTGGCCATGCTATTTTTGAAGCGACACATGGAACGGCTCCTGATATTGCAGATCAAGACAAGGCAAATCCATGTTCGGTACTATTATCTGGGTGCATGCTCTTAGATTATATCGGTTGGTCAGAAGCTGCTCAATTAATCACTGCTGCTATTGAAAAAACATTTCAAGAGGGTATCTTTACAGCTGACCTTGCATTTGAAAAAACAGCTTTTTCAACAAGTGATTTTAGTCAAAACATCTTAAATCGTATCTAAACGCTAACTTAGCCTTTATGAAAACACCCTATGAAAATATAATGAAAAAACTTTCGGATTTATCTTTATTTCTGTAACAAATAGTTAAAAGAGAGAATAAAATCTTGAAAGGACATGACTAAATGAGAAGAAACCCTTAGGAAATTTTTCATAAAGTATGTTTTAACCTTGATAATATGAATTAGCTATGTTATAATTCTAAATTGTAAGGGTTATCATCGATAACTCAAATATTCCAAATTAAGAAGGAGAATCCATTATGGCTTCTAAAGATTTCCACATTGTAGCAGAAACAGGTATCCACGCACGTCCAGCTACTTTGCTTGTTCAAACAGCAAGCAAATTTGCTTCAGATATCACTCTTGATTACAAAGGTAAAGCAGTTAACCTTAAATCTATCATGGGTGTTATGAGCCTTGGTGTTGGTCAAGGTGCTGACGTAACTATCTCTGCAGAAGGTGCTGATGCTGACGACGCAATCGCAGCAATCGCTGAAACAATGACAAAAGAAGGATTGGCATAAGAATATGACAGAAATGCTTAAAGGAATCGCAGCATCTGACGGTGTTGCAGTTGCTAAGGCATATCTGCTTGTTCAACCGGATTTGTCATTTGAAACTAATACAGTTGAAGATACAAGTGCAGAAGAGGCTCGTCTAGATGCTGCTCTAGCGGCGTCACAGGACGAGCTTTCTGTTATCCGTGAAAAAGCAGTTGAAAGCCTTGGTGAAGAAGCGGCAGCCGTATTTGATGCTCACTTGATGGTTCTCGCTGACCCAGAAATGACTGGTCAAATCAAAGAAACTATCCGTGCTAAACAAGTTAATGCTGAAGCTGCTTTGACTGAAGTAACTGACATGTTCATTGCAATTTTTGAAGGTATGGAAGACAATCCATACATGCAAGAACGTGCAGCGGATATTCGTGACGTTACAAAACGTGTGCTTGCTAACTTGCTTGGTAAGAAATTGCCAAACCCAGCAACAATTAACGAAGAATCAATCGTTGTTGCTCATGATTTGACACCATCAGACACTGCTCAACTTAACAAACAATTTGTTAAAGCTTTTGTCACTAACATTGGTGGACGTACAAGTCACTCAGCTATCATGGCTCGTACACTTGAAATCGCAGCTGTTCTTGGTACAAACAATATTACTGAACTTGTAAAAGATGGAGACATTTTGGCAGTTTCAGGTATTACTGGTGAAGTTGTGATTAACCCAACTGAAGAGCAAATTGCTGAGTTTAAAGCAGCCGGTGAAGCTTATGCTAAACAAAAAGCTGAATGGGCTCTCCTTAAAGATGCTCAAACAGTAACAGCTGATGGTAAACACTTCGAGTTGGCTGCAAACATTGGTACACCTAAAGACGTTGAAGGTGTTAACGATAATGGTGCAGAAGCTGTTGGTCTTTATCGTACAGAGTTCTTGTACATGGACTCTCAAGACTTTCCAACTGAAGATGACCAATATGAGGCATACAAAGCGGTTCTTGAAGGTATGAATGGTAAACCTGTTGTCGTTCGTACAATGGATATCGGTGGGGATAAAGAACTTCCTTACTTCGATCTTCCTAAAGAAATGAACCCATTCTTAGGTTACCGTGCTTTGCGTATCTCAATTTCTGAAACTGGTAATCAAATGTTCCGTACTCAATTGCGTGCTTTGCTTCGTGCATCTGTTCACGGTAAATTGCGTATCATGTTCCCTATGGTTGCTTTGTTGAAAGAGTTCCGTACTGCTAAAGGTATTCTCGAAGAAGAAAAAGCTAAATTGATTGCTGAAGGTGTTGCTGTTGCAGACAACATCGAAGTAGGTATCATGATTGAAATCCCAGCTGCAGCTATGCTTGCTGATCAATTTGCTAAAGAAGTTGATTTCTTCTCAATTGGTACAAATGACCTTATCCAATACACAATGGCTGCTGACCGTATGAATGAACAAGTTTCATACCTTTACCAACCATATAACCCATCAATTCTTCGTTTGATTAACAATGTTATCAAAGCTGCGCATGCTGAAGGTAAATGGGCTGGTATGTGTGGTGAAATGGCTGGTGACCAAACAGCCGTTCCTCTTCTTGTCGGAATGGGCTTGGATGAGTTCTCTATGTCAGCTACATCTGTTCTTCGTACACGTAGCTTGATGAAGAAACTTGACACAGCTAAAATGGAAGAATACGCTAACCGCGCACTTACTGAATGTTCAACAATGGAAGAAGTTCTTGAACTTTCAAAAGAATACGTTAACGTAGACTAATAAGAAAAAAAGTGGAAGCTTGTGCTTTCGCTTTTTTTGCATAGACAAAATAATTGACTCAATGTCTTTTTAGGAGTAGAATACGTCTAACCTAGGTTAAGAACTTTAATTATTTTTTGTCAAAATTTTCTGAATAATCCTTGTTTTAATCTTGGAATATTTGGAAAAAAATGATAGAATAGGTTTTATAATAGATAAAAGGAGTTACTATCTTGGCTAAACAATACAAAAACTATGTCAATGGTGAGTGGAAAACATCTGAAAATTCAATTACTATCTACGCACCTGCAAACGGTGAGGAACTTGGATCAGTTCCAGCTATGAGCCAAGCTGAAGTAGACGAAGTCTACGCAGCAGCTAAAGCAGCACTCCCAGCATGGCGTGCGCTTTCATACGCTGAACGTGCAGCTTACCTTCATAAAGCAGCTGATATCTTGGAACGTGATGCTGATAAGATCGGACGAGTTCTTTCTAAAGAAATTTCTAAAGGTTTGAAATCTGCAATTGGTGAAGTTGTTCGTACTGCTGAAATTATCCACTATGCAGCTGAAGAAGGTTTGCGTTTGGAAGGTGAAGTACTTGAAGGTGGTGCCTTTGATGCTGGTAGCAAGAAAAAAATCGCTGTTGTTCGTCGTGAACCAGTAGGTCTTGTCCTTGCTATTTCACCATTCAACTATCCAGTAAACTTGGCTGGTTCTAAAATTGCTCCTGCCTTGATTGCTGGTGACGTTGTTGCCTTCAAACCACCAACACAAGGTTCTATCTCAGGTCTTCTTTTGGTTGAAGCATTTGTTGAAGCTGGTATCCCTGCTGGTGTCTTGAACTCAATCACAGGTCGTGGTTCTGTTATCGGTGACTACATCGTTGAACACAAAGCAGTTGACTTTATCAACTTTACAGGTTCAACTCCAGTTGGTGAAAATATCGGTCGTTTGGCAGCAATGCGTCCAATCATGCTTGAGCTTGGTGGTAAAGACTCAGCTATCGTTCTTGAAGATGCTGACCTTGACTTGACTGCTAAAAACATCGTGGCAGGTGCCTTTGACTACTCAGGCCAACGTTGTACAGCTATCAAACGTGTTCTTGTAATGGATAGCGTTGCTGATGCATTGGTAGAAAAAGTAACTGCTTTGGTTGCTAATATCACTGTTGGTATGCCTGAAGAAAGTGCAAGTGTTACACCACTTATCGATACTAAATCAGCTGACTTTGTACAAGGTTTGATTGATGATGCTGTTGAAAAAGGTGCTACTGCTAAAACTGAATTGAAACGAGAAGGAAACCTTATCTATCCAACAGTCTTTGACCATGTAACAACAGATATGCGTGTTGCTTGGGAAGAACCATTTGGTCCTGTATTGCCATTCATCCGTGTATCTTCAGTTGAAGAAGCAATCAAGATTTCTAACCAATCTGAATATGGACTTCAAGGTGCTGTCTTTACACAAGATTACCCACGTGCATTTGCTATTGCTGAACAACTTGAAGTTGGTACAGTTCACATCAATAATAAAACACAACGTGGTACAGATAACTTCCCATTCCTTGGTGTTAAAGGATCTGGTGCCGGTACTCAAGGTGTGAAATACTCTATTGAAGCTATGACTCGTGTGAAATCAACAGTATTTGATATTGCAAAATACTAAATGTTAAGCTAGTCAATAATTGTAAAAAGTCAAGAGAGCCTTAGTAATAAGGCTCTTTTTCTGTAAAAATATGGTATAATAGAGTCAAATTTTGAATAGAGTGAGTTTTCTGATAATGAATAAATCTTATTTTTACTTGGTGATGAAAACGCATGAGTTGGAAGTACCATATACTGCTAAACTTCGACGAGTGCGTGTTCTTCTCCCCAAAAATTATGAAACAGATACAGATCGTTCTTACCCTGTTGTGTATTTCCATGATGGTCAGAATGTTCTTTATAGTAAGGAAGCATTTTCAGGTTATTCTTGGAAAATTATTCCGACTCTCAAGCGTAATCCGGATATTTCTCGTATGATTGTAGTGGCTATTGATAATGATGGTCCAAATCGTATGAATGAGTATTCTGCATGGAAGTATCAAGAGTCTAATATTCCTGGTGTTCAGTTTGGAGGAAAGGGAGTTGAGTATGCAGAGTTTGTCATGGATGTGGTGAAGCCTTTCATTGATAAAGAGTACCGTACTCTTTCAGACCGCCAGCACACTGCCATGATTGGTTCTTCACTTGGTGGTAACATCACTCAGTTTATGGGCCTTGATTATAAGGACCAGATTGGGTGTCTAGGAGTATTTTCTTCAGCTAACTGGTTGCATCAAGATGCTTTTGACCGTTATATGGATCGTCAAAAATTAGATTCTGATCAGCGTGTTTATATTTATGTAGGGACAGAGGAGGCTGACGATACGGACAAGACCCTGATGGCTGGTAATATTAAGCAGGCTTATATTGATTCGTCACTGAGTTATTATCATGATTTGATTGCCCGTGGTGTTGATTTGGAGAATATCAAAGTTCACATTCAATCCGGTGCTGAACATAATGAAGAGGCATGGGCTGAGAATTTACCAGACTGTTTACGCTTTTTCGCTGAGAAGTGGGACTAGTCTTTAATGTCATAACTATTTAATAGCAATTTAGGAAAAGGATTTAAACTATGAATATCGAACATCTTAGCCACTGGAGTGGTCAATTGAACCGTGAAATGTATCTTAATCGTTATGGGCACGCAGGTATTCCTGTGGTAGTTTTTGCTTCATCAGGTGGAAGTCACAATGAATACTATGATTTTGGTATGATTAATGCTTGTGAACGCTTCATTGAAGAAGGGCGTGTGCAATTCTTTACACTTTCAAGTGTAGACAGTGAGAGCTGGCTTTGCGATTGGAAAAATCCACACGATCGTGCAGAAATGCATCGTGCTTATGAACGTTATGTGATTCAAGAAGCCATTCCATTCATCAAACACAAGACTGGTTGGTTTGATCCTATGATGACAACTGGTTGTTCAATGGGTGCTTACCATGCGCTTAATTTCTTCTTGCAACACCCTGACGTTTTCAATAAAGTAGTAGCCCTTAGCGGTGTTTATGATGCACGTTTCTTTGTTGGTGAATACGGAGGAGATGAGGCTATTTACCAAAACTCACCATCAGATTATATTTGGAACCAAAATGATGGTTGGTTTATTGATCATTACCGTCAATCTGAAATTGTTGTGTGTACAGGTCTTGGTGCCTGGGAACAAGATGGTCTTCCTTCTTATTACAAACTTAAGGAAGCTTTTGAACAAAAGAATATTCCAGCTTGGTTCTCTGAGTGGGGGTACGATGTAGCCCACGATTGGGAATGGTGGCGTAAACAGATGCCATACTTCCTTGACAACATGAACCTATAATTTTCTTATCTACTGAGTAACTAAAAAAGAGGAATCAGAAATGAATTATATTGTTATTTCACCTTACTATCCACAAAACTTCCAACAGTTTACTGTTGAACTTGCTAATAAGGGAATCACTGTTCTCGGTATTGGTCAAGAGCCTTATGAACAATTGGATCAGCCTTTGAAAGATGCGTTGACTGAATACTTCCGAGTGGATAATTTGGAAAATTTGGATGAAGTGAAACGTGCAGTTGCCTTTCTCTTCTATAAACATGGACCAATCGATCGTATTGAGTCACATAATGAATACTGGTTGGAATTGGACGCAGCCCTTCGTGAACAGTTTAATGTATTTGGTGCTAAGCCGGAGGACCTCAAGAAGACAAAATACAAATCTGAGATGAAAAAGCTTTTCCAAAAAGCTGGTGTCCCAGTTGTACCAGGTGATGTGGTTAAGACAGATGCGGATGTGGATAAGGCTGTAGCCGAAATCGGACTTCCAATGATTGCTAAACCAGACAACGGTGTCGGTGCAGCTGCAACATTCAAACTTGAAACTGAGGACGATATCAATCATTTCAAGGCTGAGTGGGATCATGAAACAGTTTATTTCTTTGAAAAATTTGTGACTTCAAGTGAAATCTGTACTTTTGATGGTTTGTTGGATAGTAATGGCAATATTGTCTTCTCAACAACTTTTGATTATGCCCATACGCCACTTGATTTGATGCTTTACAAGATGGATAATTCTTACTACGTTCTTAAGGATATGGATCCTAAGTTACGTCAGTATGGTGAAGCTATTATCAAAGAATTTGGTATGAAGGAACGTTTCTTCCATATTGAATTCTTCCGTGAAGGTGATGATTATATTGCAATTGAGTATAATAATCGCCCTGCCGGTGGTTTCACTATTGATGTTTATAACTATGCTCATTCTATTGATTTGTACAAGGGTTATGCGGATGTCGTTGTTGGGGAGCCTTTCCCAGCATCTCACTTTGAACCACTTTACTGTTTGGCAACATCACGTCGTGCAAATTCTCACTACGCTTATTCAGAAGAAGAACTCTTCAATAAATACCATGATCAACTTAAGGTTAAGAAAATCATGCCTGCCGCCTTTGCAGAGTTGCAAGGTGATTACCTCTACATGTTGACAACACCTAGTCGTGAAGAAATGGAACAAATGATTGAAGACTTTGGTAAAAAAGCTTAATCTGTATGTGTTAAAAAGCACTTCAGCGTTTGAACTGAAGTGCTTTTGTCATGCCTTATTTTTCGTGAAGTTCTTGGTTTTTAAGAATCAATTCTGAAACTTTGGCGAATTTTTTTAGTTTTTTGAGGTCTTCTGGATGGGTTACTAAGCTGATGACACTACCTTCATTTCCCATACGACCAGTACGTCCTGCACGGTGAGTGTAGGCTTCCCGATTTCGAGGAATATCGAAGTTGATGACCACTTCAAGATTTTCAATATCGATTCCTCGTGCCAATAAATCAGTTCCTAGTAAAAGTGAAATCTCATGATTTTTGAATTTTTCCAAGATTACCTTACGGAATTTAACGTTAGTGTCACTTGCAAGTGATACTGCTGAAGCTCCATTAAATTGAAGGCGTTCTTCAGTAGCGCCAAGGTCAGAAAGACTGTTGAAAAAGACAAGGCCACGGAAGTCAGGAATATTGGAAAACTTACGGAGAAGTTCGACACGATGACGTTTATCAACACTGATATAATAATGTTTAATGGTGTCAAGTTTTTGGTCAGACAAGTCATAAACAATAGTATTTTCCACAAGATCTTGATCGTCAATTTTGTTAGTCGCTGAAATGTAGACCATTTGATGGTCACGAGGGACATGGTGGCTGATTTTTGTTACGAAATGGTATTGGCTATCACTAAGAAGCTCATCAAATTCATCAAGGACGATGGTGTTGACGTTCATCATCTTGATTTTTTTGAGTTTAATCAGTTCGAAGACACGACCAGGGGTTCCGATAAGAATTTCTGGTCCTTTCTTCAGACGTTCAATCTGGCGTTTTTGACTAGAACCAGAAAGGAAGAGTTGAGCAGTGAGCCCTAGTGGCTCAGCCCATTGTTTGGTCACATCAAAAATTTGTCCAGCAAGCTCAGAATTGGGTGCTAGGATAAGCAATTGCTGAGCTTTTTTTGGCTTTAGAGAAAGGAGAATTGGGAGGAGGTAGGCCAGAGTCTTACCTGTTCCAGTTGGGCTGATACCCAAAACATTGTCCCCTTCTGTGATTGGTGCAAAGAGTTCTTTTTGAATGGCAGTTTCTGCTGTGATTCCTTTTTCTCTAAGGAGGTCTTGCCATTGTTCAGGAAAGTTTGTAAACATAAAAGTCTCATTTTCTATATGGATTTGCTTTTATTATATCATGATTTAGTGTAGAATAGATGAGAAAGACTCTATTAGATAGGAATTTACCATGCCTAAAAAACCGATTATTATTGGGGTTACGGGTGGCTCTGGTGGTGGTAAGACCAGTGTTTCTCGTGCCATTTTATCCAATTTTCCAGATGAAAAAATTGCCATGATTGAACATGACTCGTACTATAAGGATCAGTCTCATTTGACTTTTGAGGAGCGTGTGTCAACTAACTATGACCATCCCTTTGCCTTTGATACAGATCTCATGATTGAACATATCAATGAGTTGATTGCTGGGCGTCCGGTGGATATTCCGATTTATGATTATACGCAACACACTCGTAGTGCCAAGACTTATCGTCAGGAGCCTCAGGATGTTTTCATCGTTGAAGGGATTCTAGTACTTGAGGATAAACGCTTGCGTGATTTGATGGATATCAAGCTCTTTGTAGATACTGATGATGACATTCGTATTATTCGCCGTATCAAGCGTGATATGGAAGAACGTGGTCGTAGCTTAGATAGTATTATTGATCAATATATCAGTGTGGTTAAACCCATGTACCACCAGTTTATCGAGCCTACGAAACGTTATGCGGATGTGGTCATTCCTGAAGGTGTCACAAATACTGTTGCTATCGATTTGATTAATACTAAGGTAGCAAGCATCTTGAAAGAAAGTAAGGAAGCCTAAGCAAGAGCTTGGCTTTTTTGGTATAATTAAAATGTTATGATTATTTTACAAGGAAACAAAATAGAGCGCTCTTTTTCAGGAGATGTGCTCTTTGATAATATTAATATTCAGGTGGATGAGCGAGATCGTATTGCCCTTGTTGGACGTAACGGTGCTGGGAAATCAACCTTATTGAAAATCCTAGTTGGAGAGGAAGCGCCGACAAGTGGTGAGATTAATACGAAACGTGATTTGAACCTGTCTTACCTAGCTCAGGATAGTCGTTTTGAGTCTAGCAATACCATTTACGCTGAAATGTTAAATGTTTTTGCAGGTCTTCGTGCAGATGAAGAACGTCTGCGTGACATGGAAATGAAGATGGCTGAGTTGACTGGGGCAGACTTAGACAAGCTAATGACCGACTATGACCGACTTTCCGAGGATTTTAGACAGCGTGGTGGTTTTACTTACGAATCTGATATTAGAGCTATTCTCAATGGTTTTAAATTTGACGAAAGCATGTGGGAGATGCCTATTTCAGAACTTTCTGGGGGGCAGAATACCCGTTTGGCTTTGGCAAAAATGCTTCTTGAGAAGCCTGAGCTCTTGGTACTAGATGAACCGACCAACCACTTGGATATCGAAACCATTGCCTGGTTGGAGAATTACCTGGTCAATTATCAGGGTGCCCTAATCATTGTTAGTCACGACCGTTATTTTTTGGATAAGGTAGCGACGGTAACCCTAGATTTGACCAAACATAGCTTGGATCGTTATGTCGGAAACTATTCAACATTCATGGATCTCAAGGCTGAAAAGTTGGCTACTGAAGCCAAGAACTTTGAAAAGCAACAAAAAGAAATTGCTAAGCTAGAGGATTTTGTTAATCGTAATATTGTCCGTGCCTCTACAACTAAGCGTGCTCAAGCTCGTCGCAAGCAGCTAGAGAAAATGGAACGCCTGGATAAGCCAACGGAAGGTCAGAAATCGGCCAATATGACTTTCCATGCGGATAAGGTCTCTGGGAATGTGGTCTTGACAGTTAGGGATGTTGCCATTGGTTACGACGATGAGATTCTCTCAGAGCCTATTTCTCTAGATGTTAAGAAGATGGATGCTATTGCTATTGTGGGGCCTAATGGTATCGGAAAAACGACCTTTATCAAGTCGGTAGTGGGGCAATTGCCTTTTATTAAGGGAACATCAACCTATGGTGCCAATGTTGAAGTTGGCTACTATGATCAGACTCAATCTGCTTTAACACCATCAAATACTGTTCTTGATGAGTTGTGGAATGATTTTGCGACAACTCCTGAAGTTGAGATTCGTAACCGTCTGGGAGCTTTTCTCTTTTCAGGTGATGATGTTAAAAAGTCGGTTTCGATGCTCTCTGGTGGTGAGAAGGCTCGTCTGCTCCTAGCCAAACTATCAATGGAAAACAATAACTTCTTGATTCTGGATGAACCGACCAACCACTTGGACATTGATAGCAAGGAAGTTTTGGAAAATGCCCTTATTGACTTTGATGGAACGCTTCTCTTTGTCAGCCATGACCGTTACTTTATCAATCGTGTGGCAACAAAAGTGATGGAAATTTCTGAGGATGGGGCAACCATTTATCTTGGGGATTATGATTATTATCTTGAGAAGAAGTCTGAGCTTGAAGAGTTGGCACGACTTGAGGCGGAAGAAAATCAAGGACAAGAAGGGGTTCAAGTAGCTTCGGCAGGTGCTAATGATTATCAAGCTCAAAAAGCCAATCAGAAAGAGATGCGTAAACTAAGCCGACGCATTGAGCAAATTGAAAACGAGCTAGAGACCATTGAAGAACGCTTGGAGGAAATCTCTGCTGCCATGCTTGAAACAAATGAAGTAGCGGAATTATCTGACTTGCAGAAAGAGTTGGATGAGTTATCAGTTACCCAAGAAGCTCTGATGGAAGAGTGGAGCGACTTATCAGAACAGTTGGAAGGTTAAGGAAATATGAGAGCCTTTTCATGTTTTGAGTTGTGAAAGGTTTACATTGTTGATATAACAGTCTTAGTATATAAAAGGAGACTAGCTTTATGAACAAAGTAAAGAAAAAAGTGTACCGTAACACAACATCTTTCAATATGATGGCTTGGGGATCATTTGCCTTCTTCGTTATTTTGATGTTAATTGGCCTTTACACCCTTAAAGAGCCTTTGATGGTTAAGGGTTACTACCTTATGGGATGTGTTGGTTTGATCTCATCATCATTTACAGTATCTAAGGTTGTCCGTGATAACCAAGAAGATGAAGAAAACTATAACAAACTCATTGCCCAACAAACTTTCGAACAGTAAGAGGAGAAGTCTGAAAAGGCTTTTTCTTTTTGAATAGTGCCATTTAATTATTTACCCAAATAATCAAAAAGTGTCTTTAGTAAATATAGATGATTATAATAAAAACCATCTTGCATATGAAATTGATTTTCATGATTATAAAAATTTTTATATTTTAGATACTCAAAATCATCAAATTTCTGAGAAAACAAAATATGATAATGAAGAGAATACCGTAGTAACCACTGCTTCTTATACAGAAGATATGAATACAGCAATTGATTTTACATTTGATTTTGGTGAAGGTGGTAGTTATTTAATGCATGCATAGAATACAAGAAATACAAATAATTTCTTCGTAAAACAATCGAAGAAAGCTAGACGAGACTTCCTGTTGTGAGAAAAGTGGCTGAATCATTTTAGAACCAGCCACTCGGAATTTTTGAGACTTTAGGCTCAAAAATTAGTCATGGAACTTCGAAGAAGGTCGCTGACGTCCGTACTCACTTAAGGGAAGTCTCAAAAAGATTTTATTTAAAGAAGCCTGAAAAGGCTTTTTCTTTTTTGCAGAAAATGCACAAATATTCTGACTCTTACCTAAGGGAAGTGTTATAATGGAATGAGAGGGTCTGAGCACCTTGTTTTATGGTATCGGACCTTATGCCTTATAAGACTAATCATCGTATAAGAATATGGTAGTGAAAAGGTAGGTAATATTATGGAATTCAAAGTTAAAGATGGTCAAATCATCTATTATCGTGATCTTGGTAAGGGTTTTCCAATTGTCTTTTTGCATGGCAATAATTTGTCTGGAAACTACTTTGCTAAGCAAGGAATTCTATATCGAGACTATCGATTAATTTTTATTGATAGTCGTAATCACGGTAGATCCAGTCGTCAGAGTGTTAAGATGACCTTTGAACAGATGGCTGCCGATTTGGAGGAAATTTTGCAATTTTTAAATATCAAAAAGGCCTTGTTTGTTGGTCACAGTGATGGGGCCAATCTAGCTATGGTTTATGCTAGTCGCTTTCCTAACCGGATTGCGGGTCTCTTACTAAATGCGGGTAACATGACCTTTAATGGCTTGACCAGACGTTCTAGGTTCTTGGTTCATTTACAATATCTTTGTTTGAAGGCCTTATCGCCATTTTCAGCTAAAATGGATATTATGGCAAAAGTAACAGGTCTCATGTTGCATGATTTACCCTTGGATAGGGAGCAATTACACAAGGCACCCTATCCTGTTTGGGTGGTTATGGGGCAAAGGGATGTTATTAGTTTTAGGCATTCCAAAGAGATTTCGGAACTCTTTCCGATTCATAAGCTGTATGTTGAGCGTCGGCAAGGACACCGTTTATCTCAACGAAAATACAAGGTCTTTAATCAAATGATTCGTGATTTAGTGAGAATTAGTCGAAAAGAGGTGGTGGCATGAAGAGTCTTTTGGAGAGATTACAACCTTTAAAAACAGCAATCAAATCCATCTTCTTTATTTCAATTACGGTTCTTGTCGTTATTGAACTGGTCCGGTTGAAGCGAACCATTACATTAGAGTCGTTAGAATCGGCTCTGTCAGGCTTGTCTATTTGGCACCTTATTCTCATGATTATAATTGGGTTAGTCGCCGTACTCCCCATGTTGTTTTATGATTTAATCCTGAATAAGGAGTTAGAGACGGATTATTCCAAACCCTATATTTTAGAGACGAGTTGGGCGGTGAATACGATTAATAACCTGGCTGGTTTTGCTGGTTTGGTTGATGTCGGTTTACGGTATTCTTTCTATTCTGAGGATGGGCAGGAAAAGACGGGTGTTAAAGCACTGTCGCGTTTATTGCCTTACTTTATGTCGGGATTGTCACTCTTGAGTGGCTTGGTATTTGTTAGTTTTTGGTTTCTTCCTCTGAGTCCAGATTTAAGAAAGTATTGGCTGCTTTTGTTAGGGATTTTCCTTTATTTGCCCTTTATTTTCTTTATTTCCAGTCGGGAAAAGTTGGCCTATTTTGGGCAGGTACCTTTGAAAACGAGGCTAAGTCTGCTTTTGGCTTCTACAGCTGAGTGGGGAACTGCTCTTGGGAGCTTTGTCAGTGTCGCCTATTTGATGGGATTACATGTTCATCTTTACAATCTGATTCCGCTCTACCTACTAGCTGTTATCATTGGTATTTTCTCAATGATTCCAGGAGGGATTGGTAGTTTTGATCTTATTGTCATTACTGGTTTGACATCCATGGGTGTTAGTAATGCCATGGCGGTTAGCTTGCTCTTACTTTATCGTTTGACTTACTATGTCATTCCATTCTTGCTGGGAGTTGTCTTCTTTTTCAAACACATGGGAGGACGTATTAACGATAAGTACTTTAGGGTTTCTTCACGGGTATTTGCAGGGAGCCTATACCGTTTCTTGGTCTATCTCTTGCGTTTTTTGGGAATCTTCTTGATTTTGTCAGCTTTAATTCCAGATCGGTTGGCTTATGTCTATTTGATTAACCGCTTTGATCCAATTCAGGAACAGTTGATTTGGCAGTTCCCAAGTATTTTATTTGGAACCCTCTTTATTTTCATGGCCCGTCTCATTAAGCGTCGGGTTAAGGGAGCATTTCCTGCCTCTTTATTAACCTTTGTCTTAGCCTTGATTTATGTCAATCTTAATGGCATTTCTTGGGCCATGACCTTCTTGATTTCACTTTCTTTGGTGATTGTGCTAATTATCAGAAAGAAATTGATCCATCGTTATTTTGTGTATAGCTGGGAAGATAAGACTAAAGATTTCCTCTTTCTTGCCTTTACTATTTTGGTTCTCCTTGTTTTAGGGGGAAATGGCTTCTGGTCTCATCTCTTGCCACCGAAGAGCCGTGATGTTCTTGGACATTTTATCCATATCTGGTTTAATATTTTATTGGCAGCTGTCATCATTGCAACCATTGTTTGGGGGCTCTTGAAAATTTTGGCACCTCGTAAGACTTTCGGTCAAAAAATGGATGATGAACGTTTTACAGCTCTTTTGTCAAAATATGGAGGTGCATCAGAAAGTGCTTTGGCTTACCTACATGACAAACACCTCTTTTGGTATCGTGTTGATGGACAGGACCAGGTAGTTTTCCAATTCGCCCAAACCAGTAACAAGTGCGTGGTTATGGGAAATCCGATTGGGAATGAAGATTATTATCGACCAGCCTGGGAAGCCTTTCTAAGCGCTTTATCTGATTGGAATCTGCAAGCCCTATTTTATGAGGCAGATGAAAGCATTACCCTCATGCTTCATGACTATGGATTTGACTTCATGAAGTTTGGGGAAAATGCTATGGTTGACTTGACGACGTTTTCGGTTGAAGGAAAGCATGGTAAGAAATTCCGTAAACCGACTAATCGCGTGGAAAAAGCTGGTTTCCAATTTAAATTGCTTCAACCGCCATTTTCAGAGACTCAAATGCAGGAAATGAGAGCTGTCTCAGATGTTTGGCTTAACGGTCGTAAGGAGAAAGGTTTCTCTCTTGGTTTCTTCGATGAAGCCTATCTGCAACAAGCGCCGATTGCCATTGTTGAGAGTGAAGAGGGCGAAATTGTTGCCTTTGCCAATATCATGCCAACCAAAAATAAACGAGTGGCCACGATTGACCTCATGCGATATGACTTTGAAAAGGCACCTGAAGGCATTATGGACTACCTCTTTGTCAAACTCTTCCAATACTTCCAAGCAGAAGGCAAGCAGTACTTTGATATGGGAATGGCTCCCCTAGCCAACGTCGGTACTGAAGAAGATAGTTTCTTAGAAGAAAAGGTTGCCAATCTGGTTTATGTTTTTGCACAGCGTTTTTACTCTTTCAGTGGCCTCCAACGTTATAAGGAAAAATTCTCTCCAATCTGGTCTCCAAAATATATTGTCTATCCAAAAAGAACCTGGCTCTTGTTTGATATGATTGCTATTCTAAGGATAGATAATCGTAAAATTGAAGACAGAATGAAGAAAAGACGTCTTTGGAAATAGAGATAACATGAAAATAGCGAAGCCAATCGGCTTCGCTATTTTGCTATGTAGAAGACTTACTTTTCGAATTCTGCTTTTGATTTAGTATCTGCATACTCTTCAGCTACCTCGCTTGAGAGAATGTCATCATAACTTGGCAGTGAAATGTCCTGGCCATACTTGTTACGAAGAGCAGTAGTTACCAGTCGGTAGGCGAGGTTGGCATTACGAGAAAGAATTGGGCCGTGGAAGTAGCTACCATAAACATTCTTGTAGTGAACACCCTCGGAACCATCTTCCTTGTTGTTACCATTACCGTAGACCACCTTTCCAAGTGGTTTCTCGTCATCCGAAAGGAAGGTACGTCCTTGGTGATTTTCAAAGCCATAATAGGTTTCATCGAATTCTTCGTTATGAATCTTGATGTCACCGATGTAACGGTTATTTTCTTGATTGAGGGTGTAGTGGCCCATGACACCAATGCCGTCAATGCGAACCCCGTTAGCTTGGATGTAATATTGTCCAAGAAGTTGGAAACCACCGCAGATGGCTAGGATGACCTTATTATCTTGGATGAATTGATCAATAGCGTCACGTTTAGATGGTAGGTCTTTGGCAACGATGGATTGTTCGTAGTCTTGACCACCTCCAAAGAAGACCATGTCGTAGTGATCTTTGTCAAAGTCGTCCCCAACAGAAACGATGTCGAAGGTCATTTTAGCACCAAGTTTTTCCCCCACATATTTGATCATAAGGACATTCCCATTGTCCCCATAGGTATTGAGCAGATTACCATAAAGGTGGGCAACATTTAGGTCGTAGGTGTAGTCACGATTTTCTGGAGATTTGAGAGAAGTATAGGTCATTAGTTCATCTCCTTTCCGACAGCATGACGTTGGGCAAGAATGTCACGAAATTCAAGCATGGCAGTATAGGTAGCTAGGATATAGGCATGGTCGCAATCTTGCTTTTCAATCAAGGCCATAATATCTTCGAGCTTTTCTGCTTGCGTAATCTTGTCCTCTGGGTAGCCAGTCACACGAAGACGGCGGGCAATTTCAGAGTGACGGACACCACCAGCATTAATCTCAGGAATATCCATGTCGAGAATGCTTTCAAAGTTGGCATCCCAAATCCAGCTAGTATCAATACCGTCAGCATAGTTGGCGTTAAGAAGAACTGACAAGCTAAATGGATAATCTGCAAGCTTAATCATTTCGAGAGCTTGGCTAGCGCCAACTGGATTCTTAATGAGTACGAGGGTACATGATTTGTTGCCAATCTTAAAGGTTTCTTGGCGTCCAAAGACAGCACGGCTTTTATTAAACCCAGCCTTGATTTTTTCAGGAGCCACACCGAAGAATTCAGCAACAGAAACCGCAGCAAGGGCATTGTAGATGTTGTAGAGACCACCGACATTAATCTTGTAGTCTTGTCCATCAATGACAAATTCAGAAGTCGTGTTAGTGATTTTAGTCAACTTCGTTAGCTTATAATCTAATTCTGGACGGTGGAAATCGCAGTTAGGGCAGGTGTAGTCACCCAAGTTAGCGTAAGTATTGAGGCGATACTGAAGAATACGCTCACACTTAGGACAGACAATGCCTTCAGTATTATAATGGGCCAGCTCTGGCGCATGCTTTTCAGTATCAAAACCATAGAAACGTACGGGATTGATCACTTCTTTAGAGTTGAAGAGGGGACTGTCCCCATTAGCCAAAATAGTAGCCTTGGGTGCCTTGGCGGCACCATCTAAAATCATCTGATAAGTAGTATAGATTTCACCGTAGCGGTCCATTTGGTCACGGAAAATATTTGTGAAGACAAATAGACTTGGGGTGATGTACTCTGTGATTTTTGGTAGGCTGGCTTCGTCAATCTCCAAGACAGCGATTTTCTTACCTGATTTAGCTCTTTTAGCGGTTAGGAAAGTAGAAGTAATCCCTGTGATCATGTTGGCTCCACTAGGATTGGTCACAATGTCACCAAAAGCTTCTTTTAAGATTCCAACTGTCAAAGCTGTTGTTAGAGTCTTTCCGTTGGTTCCTGTAACAACGACGATTTCATAATCTTTGGCCAGTGTGTCTAAAATGTTTTTGTCAAATTTAAGGGCGATTTTTCCTGGGAGGGTTGAGCCACGTCCTAATTTGGAGAGGACAAAGTGGCTAGTCTTTCCTGCCAAGATACCCATGGTAGTTTTTATAGTCATGAATTTATTTTATCACAAAAAGTAGTGATTGTAGTCTCAAAATAGTTTGAATTCGTGGTATAATAGGAACTGTTTAAAAATTAAAAGAAAGTGTGATATGTATGGGTATACTGTCGTCCATTGATATTGATTTTTGGCGGTCACTCTTTGATAGTCCGTTGAAAGTTATCGTCAATAGTTTGGACATATTGATTGTTGCTTTTTTAATTTACCGCTTTATTAGGGCCCTGAGGGGAACCAAAATCATGACCCTAGTTCAAGGGGTAGTCTTATTTATTTTTGTAAAATTTATTTCTGATTTTATAGGCTTTACAACGATTTCTTATTTGATGAATCAGGTCATCAACTATGGTGCCATTGCGGCGGTTGTAATCTTTGCTCCAGAGCTTCGTTCAGCACTGGAAACCTTTGGACGTACGCCCCAGCATTTTTTGCAAAATAAAGAAGTGAGTTCGGATGAGAAATTGGTTCAAGCTTTTGTTAAAGCCGCTAAGTACATGAGCCCTCGTAAGATTGGAGCCCTCGTCTCTATTGAACAGACGCAAACTCTGCAAGAACAAATTGTGACAGGAATTCCTCTTGATGCAGTTGTAACAGGGGAACTGTTGATTAATATTTTTATCCCTAATACACCGCTTCATGATGGGGCAGTTATCATCAGAGATAATAAGGTTGCGACGGCTTGTTCTTATCTACCGCTTTCGGAATCTAATAAAATTTCTAAGGAATTCGGAACACGTCACAGAGCCGCTATTGGTCTTTCAGAGCAAACAGATGCTCTTACTTTTGTCGTATCTGAAGAAACAGGTGCGATTTCCATTGCTTATAAGGGCAATTTCTTGCATGGACTGTCCATTCAAGAGTTTGAGCAAGAGTTGAGTCTTATTTTGTTGAAAGAGCAAGAACCTCGTCAGTCATTCTTCCAACGTTGGATGGGAGGTAGCAAAAAATGAAACGCATTGTCCGTGTATTAAAAAATGATCGTTGGTGGCAAATACTAGTTGCGCTCTTCTTTGCGGTTACGCTATTCGTCACGGCTTGGTCTGGTAATACGCAAAATAAAAGTAATAGCTCAAGTGCTTCGAATACCTTCACGCAAACAGTAGAATCTGTTCCTGTAGATATTAAGTACGACAGTGATAATTACTTTATCAGTGGTTATTCTTATGACGCTGAGGTTTATTTGACAGCGACTACTCAGTTAGCTTTGACGACTGAAGCAACAAGCGATACGCGCCATTTTAAGTTAGTTGCAGATTTGTCAAATCTTGGCCAAGGGACAAGTCGGGTTCCTATTCAGGTTAAGAATTTACCAGCTGGAATGTCTGCCCAAGTATCGCCATCGACCTTGACAGCAACCATTGGTAAAAAAGCTAGCAAGACATTTGATGTGGTTGCAAATATCACACCAGATAAGTTGGCTAATGGCTACGAAGTAAAAAAGGTTAGCTTGGATGAAACCAAGGTAGAGGTGACATCAAGTGAAGATATCATCAATCAAATTGACCACGTTCAAGCAGTTTTGGAAGGCGGTGCCAACTTGTCTGATGATTATGATGGCAACTTATTGTTGCAAGCTGTTTCAGCTAATGGGACAGTCTTGGCTAGCTCGATTTCTCCAGCTAAGGTTCATGCCAAAATTACTTTGAGAAAATTGAGCAAATCTGTCCCTGTTAAGGTAGAGTTGACTGGAGATAAGGCTAGCAATGTGTCTAGTATCAGTTATAGTTTTGATCGAGGCCATGTGACCATTGTTGGTAGTCAGGAAGCTATGGATAAGATTGATAGCATCACTGTTCCAGTAGATATTAGTCATGTGACCAAGGATACTACACAAACGCTCAAGCTTTCAGCTGATGGTGTGACAGTGCAACCAAATACGGTTAAAGTTAATTTGAAGGTCACCCAAAAATAGAGAATGGCCATTTTCCAAGTTTATGTAAAATAGACAAAATGGAGAAGGCTTAATCTGGTAAAATTGGCGCAATAGCCAAAAAGTTATACAAGAAGGGTTGAAAATATCGGTGAAATCAGATAAAGTTAAACTATCTAGGTAGATTTCACTAGATTACTTTTGCTCTTGTTAGACAGCATCAAAGTTTAAGGAGGATTTAGTGCTGGGGCACTAAAAATAAAATTATGGGTAAATATTTTGGAACAGACGGTGTTCGTGGAGAAGCTAATGTTGAGCTCACGCCTGAATTGGCCTTTAAATTAGGTCGCTTCGGTGGTTATGTGCTTAGCCAACACGAAACTGGCCGTCCTAAGGTCTTTGTGGCACGTGATACACGTATTTCAGGGGAAATGTTAGAATCAGCTTTGGTGGCAGGTCTTTTATCAGTAGGTATCGAAGTCTACAAACTTGGAGTACTTGCGACTCCAGGTGTTTCATACTTGGTACGTACGGAAAATGCCAGTGCTGGTGTTATGATTTCAGCCAGCCATAATCCAGCTCTTGATAATGGTATTAAGTTCTTTGGGGGAGATGGCTTTAAATTGGATGATGCGCGTGAAGCGGAAATTGAAGCCCTTCTTGATGCAGCAGAGGATACTCTTCCACGTCCATCAGCTGAGGGTCTTGGAACACTTGTAGATTATCCAGAAGGTCTTCGCAAGTATGAAAAATTCTTGGTGGCAACAGGTGTTGATCTTGGTGGACTGAAGGTTGCCTTGGACACTGCTAATGGTGCAGCTGCTGTGTCAGCTCGTAATGTTTTCCTTGATTTGAATGCCGATATTACGGTTATCGGGGATCAACCAGATGGTCTTAACATCAATGCTGGAGTGGGTTCAACACATCCAGAGCAATTGCAAGCCTTGGTTAAAGAAAGTGGTTCAGCCATTGGTCTTGCCTTTGATGGGGATAGTGACCGTCTCATCGCTGTTGATGAAAATGGTGATATTGTTGATGGCGACAAGGTCATGTATATTATCGGTAAACACTTGTCTGAAAAAGGTGAGTTGGCTAAAAATACAATTGTGACAACTGTTATGTCAAACCTTGGTTTCCACAAGGCACTTGATCGTGAGGGAATTAACAAGGTCGTGACTGCCGTTGGTGACCGTTATGTTGTAGAAGAAATGCGTAAAAATGGCTATAACCTTGGTGGTGAACAGTCTGGTCACGTTATTATCATGGATTACAATACAACTGGTGATGGTCAATTGACAGCTATTCAATTGACTAAAGTCATGATTGAAACAGGTAAGAGCTTGTCTGAATTAGCATCAGAAGTGACGATTTACCCTCAAAAACTGGTTAATATTCGTGTGGAAAATAGCATGAAAACTAAAGCCATGGAAGTTCCTGCGATTGCAGCTATCATTGAAAAAATGGAAGCTGAGATGGCTGGGAACGGTCGTATCTTGGTTCGCCCTAGTGGTACAGAACCTCTCCTTCGTGTTATGGCAGAAGCACCAACAGATGATGAAGTGAATTACTATGTTGACACTATTGCGGATGTCGTCCGTGCGGAAATTGGGTTGGACTAAATATGATTAATAAGCTTAAAGCTTTTATGGCCACAGAAGTTTTTAAATACCTTTTCTTTGGTGTTTTGGCGACTGTAGTTTATATGGTTAGTCGTACCTTGATTTTCGCTGTGAGTCAACAAGGTACCCTATCAGCAGTTTTGGCAAATGCCATTGCCATCGTTTTTGCTTTTTTCACGAATGATGTTTTTGTGTTCAGTCAAGCAAAAGCTGGTATGGCTACACGCTTTGTTAAATTTGTGGGAGCTCGTCTCTTAACCTTAGTTCTTGATTTGGCTCTCGCCTATTTCTTGGTAGATACCTATCCAGAGATTATCGGTCAATTTGTTGGTCATAGTCATGCTTGGGTAAATGGAATTGAAAGCTTATTCTCACAAGTTTTGATTATTGTTCTTAACTACGTTATTTCAAAATTCTTTGTCTTTACTGGAGACAAGACATAAGATACAAGGAAGTTGCTAGGAAATGTGTTAAAAGCATTTCTTACCAACCTCCTTTTTTGATATAATGAAGAGACTTTAAAAATAGAAAGATGAAAGATGTACGTACAATTATCTCAACGCCTTAAGGACGTAGCAACCTTCGTCCCTAAAGACGCAAAACTTTTAGATGTAGGTAGTGACCACGCCTACCTCCCTATTTATTTACTTGAAAAGGGCTTGATTCACTCAGCTATTGCTGGTGAAGTGGTGAAAGGCCCTTATGAATCTGCTCTTACTAATGTCTCAGCTTCTGGTTTCAAAGATAAGATTGACGTGCGCTTGGCTAACGGCTTGGCAGCTTTTGAACCTTCTGATGCTGTCACAACTATCACGATTTGTGGTATGGGGGGACGTTTGATTGCGGATATTCTTGATTCTGGTAAGGATAAACTTAAAGGTGTGGAACGTCTGATTCTGCAACCCAATAATCGTGAAGACGACCTTCGTATTTGGTTGATGGAAAATGGTTTTGTCATTGTCGCAGAAGCCATCATGACCGAAAATGGCAAATACTACGAAATTATGGTGGCTGAGGCTGGTCAAATGACTCTATCAGATAAAGAGGTTCGCTTTGGACCTCATCTCATGAAAGACCAGTCTCAAGTCTTCCAGCTCAAATGGCAACGTGAAAACAATAAATTGGAGATTGCTTTAGGATCCATTCCTCTTGCCAATCAGTCTGACCGTGCAGCTGTCGAAGAGAAAATCCAAACCATTAAGGAGGTTTTGAACCATGTTAGCTAGTGAACTTATCAAGTCTTATGAAAGCTTTTGTCCACAGGAACTTTCCATGAAAGGTGATGTGGTTGGCTTGCAGATTGGCAGTCTGGACAAAGAAATTCAGAAGGTCATGGTTACCTTGGATGTTCGTGAGAATACAGTAGCCGAAGCCATTGAAAAAGGTGTGGACCTCATCATTGCCAAACATGCCCCTATTTTCCGTCCGGTTAAGGATTTGGTGTCTTCGCCTGACCGTGATATTTTGCTTGATCTTGTAAAGAACGACATTGCTGTCTATGTGAGTCATACCAATATTGATGTGGTGGATGATGGTCTCAATGATTGGTTTTGTGACTTACTTGATATTAAGAAGACGACTTATTTGACGGAGACTGCTGACAAACAAGGAATCGGTCGAGTGGGTGATATTGTGCCACAAACCATTGAAGAACTTGCTCTTAAAGTCAAGTCTGTTTTTGGCTTAGATAGTATTCGCCTGGTTCGTTATAATCATGAAAATCCTCTTGTTAACCGTGTGGCTATTTGTGGTGGTAGCGGTCAAGGATTTTACAAGGATGCTTTGACAAAGGGCGCACAAGTCTTTATCACGGGTGATGTTTATTACCATACTGGTCAGGAAATGATTACCAATGGCCTCTTGGCAATTGATCCTGGTCACCATATTGAAGCTCTCTTTATCGCAAAGATTGCTGAGAAACTTGAGGCTTGGAAGCTTGAGAAGGGCTGGAATGTGACAATTCTTGAAAGTCAGTCGTCAACTAATCCCTTTGACCATCTCTAGGAGGATCTATCTGTGACTTGGCTTTTACATCAACATGTGGTCTTGTTGGCCTTACTTGCTGGTCTTTTCACTTGGGGTTGTACCATTGTCGGCTCGGCTATTGTTTTCTTTTTCAAGCATATTAGCCGTAAATTGTTAGATATCATGATGGGCTTTGCGGCTGGAGTCATGATTGCGGCCTCATTCTGGTCACTCTTGGACCCTTCTTTAGCTTATGCTAGCCAAAATGGCTATGGGAAGTGGTCTTGGTTTCCAGCGGCAGCTGGCTTCTTACTTGGTGGTGTCGCTCTTCGTTTGATTGATGCTGTCGTCCCTCACTTGCATTTGGGAAATGATATTTCAAAAGCAGAAGGTATTCAACCTCGTAAGAAGAAATTGTCAAAGACAGCCCTACTCTTTTTGGCTATTACGATTCATAATTTTCCAGAGGGATTAGCAGTCGGTGTGACTTTCGGAGCCTTGGCTGGTGGCAATATGACATTCGCGGGTCTGATGGGAGCCATTGGTCTAGCTATAGGGATTGGTTTGCAGAATGTCCCTGAAGGTGTAGCCCTTTCTATCCCAATTCGAGCAGATGGAAAATCTTGACTTAAGGCCTTTTATTGGGGGTCTATGTCAGCTATCGTTGAGCCTATAGGTGCAGTTATGGGTGCCGCTCTTGTCATGTGGATGATGGCAATCATCCCTTACGCTTTGGCTTTTGCGGCTGGTGCCATGATCTTTGTAGTAACGGAAGAATTGATTCCTGAATCACAGACTAATGGTAATACTGATGTAGCAACCTTGGGCCTTATGGTTGGCTTTGTCGTCATGATGGTTATGGATGTGGCCTTGGGATAAAAGAAATACAAAGAGCTGTGCCTATGTGTATAGGACTCAGCTCTTTTCAAATAGATGGAGTAAAAAATGAAAATTGCAATTGTTGGCGCAGGCATCGTCGGTTCAACGGCTGCCTATTACTTGTCAAAGGAAAAAGAAGTAGAAGTTACTGTTTTTGACCATGGTCTTGGACAGGCAACCAAGGCAGCAGCAGGAATTATTAGTCCCTGGTTTTCCAAGCGTCGTAATAAGGCCTGGTATCGCATGGCTAGACTGGGAGCTGATTTTTACCAAGAGTTAGTTTCAGATCTTGGAAATGATGGTTATGACAAGAGTTTCTATGATCAGTCTGGTGTGGCCCTTCTTAAGAAAGACGATAGTAAATTGGATGGTTTGTATGAGCATGCTGAGACCAGACTCGAAGAATCACCCATTATTGGTGAACTCTCTATTAAAAATGCGAGTACCCTTCCTGAATTCACTGGCTTTAACCGTTATCTCTATGCCTCTGGGGGAGCCAGAGTCGAAGGTGCAGAACTGACTGCTACTTTGATTAAGGCTTCTGGTTTTGAAAAGTTAGAAGGTCAAGTTACACTCTCTCCTCTTGACGATGGTACTTATGAGATTGATGGTCAAACTTTTGATAAGGTCATCCTCGCTTGTGGTGCCTGGCTAGGTCAAACGCTTGAACCCCTTGGTTTTGAAGTGGATGTTCGTCCTCAAAAAGGTCAGTTACGAGACTATTTCTTTGAGGGCATGGATACTGGTAAATTACCAGTTCTGATGCCAGAGGGCGAATTAGATGTCATTCCATTTGCGGGTGGAAAGATTTCGGTAGGTGCCAGTCATGAGAATGATCAAGGCTTTGATTTGACAGTTGATGAAGCTGTTTTAGAAGTTCTGGAGGAGGAGGCTAAGACCTATTTCCCTGACTTAAGTACTGACAAGTCCTTCTCGGAACGTGTGGGAACGAGAGCCTACACGAGTGACTTCTCACCTTTCTTTGGAGAAGTTCCAGAGCTTAAAAACGTCTTCGTTGCTTCAGGTTTAGGTTCCTCTGGTCTTACAACAGGGCCACTGATTGGAAAAAATCTGGTTGATTTGGTCATGAACCGACCTGGTAACTTGGACAGTACAGATTATCCAGTCGCTAATTACATAAAGAAACAGGATTAAGACTAGTTATCCTTCCCCAAATATTCAGAATCAGTTAGCTTTCTCTTACTATAGAGAAACGTTGGCTGATTCTTTTTTATTAAGAAAATGGACAGCTTTGATTTTCTTAATGAAAGCTTAATAGCTCTGGCTTTGTCGTGACAAGGGGGCTGAAAAATGCTAAAATAAAGGTAATATATTAGAGAAAAAAGGAGCCTTCTTATGAAAGGTATTATTCTTGCAGGCGGTTCAGGGACGCGTTTGTATCCATTGACTCGTGCTGCATCAAAACAACTGATGCCGATTTATGATAAACCAATGATTTACTACCCATTGTCAACGCTCATGTTGGCTGGAATCAAGGAAATCCTCATCATCTCAACACCACAGGACCTTCCACGGTTTGAAGAGCTCCTCGGTGACGGTTCAGAGTTTGGTATTTCACTATCATACGCTGTGCAACCAAGTCCAGATGGATTGGCGCAGGCCTTTATTATTGGTGAAGACTTCATCGGTGATGACAGCGTTGCCCTAGTCCTTGGTGACAATATTTTCCATGGCAATGGCCTTTCTGCTATGCTTCAACGTGCTGAAGCTAAGGAAAAAGGTGCAACAGTCTTTGGTTACCAAGTTAAGGATCCAGAACGTTTTGGTGTGGTTGAGTTTGATGATGATATGAACGCTATTTCCATCGAAGAAAAGCCAGAGCATCCAAAATCAAACTTTGCTGTAACTGGTCTTTATTTCTATGACAATGATGTCGTGGACATTGCTAAAAACATCAAACCAAGTCCTCGTGGAGAGCTTGAAATCACTGATGTTAACAAGGCTTACTTGGATCGTGGGGACCTCTCTGTTGAGCTGATGGGACGTGGTTTTGCTTGGTTGGATACAGGCACTCACGAAAGTCTCTTGCAAGCGGCGCAGTACATTGAAACGGTTCAGCGTTTGCAAAATGTTCAAGTGGCTAACCTTGAAGAAATTGCCTATCGTATGGGCTACATCACTAAAGAGCAGGTCCTCGAATTGGCACAACCACTTAAAAAGAATGAATACGGACAATATTTGCTCCGTTTGATTGGAGAAGCATAATGACAGAACAATTTTTTGGAAAAGAACTTGCAGCACACAAGATTGATGCTATCCCAGGCATGATTGAATTTGACATCCCGGTGCATGGTGATAACCGAGGCTGGTTCAAGGAAAACTTCCAAAAGGAAAAGATGTTGCCACTTGGTTTTCCAGAATCATTCTTTGCTGAAGGCAAATTGCAAAATAACGTTTCCTTCTCCCGTAAAAATGTTTTGCGTGGCTTGCATGCTGAGCCATGGGACAAATACATCTCAGTAGCAGATGAAGGAAAGGTCCTTGGAACTTGGGTTGACCTCCGTGAGGGCGAAACCTTTGGAAATACCTACCAAACAGTGATTGATGCCTCAAAAGGAATTTTCGTTCCTCGTGGTGTTGCCAATGGTTTCCAAGTTTTGTCTGATAAGGTCGCCTACAGCTATCTTGTGAATGACTACTGGGCACTCGAACTTAAACCAAAATACGCCTTTGTCTACTACGCTGACCCTAGTCTTGATATCAAGTGGGAAAACTTGAAAGAAGCAGAAGTCTCAGAAGCAGACAAAAATCACCCATTGCTCAAAGACGTTAAACCACTCAAACCAGAGGATTTGTAAGAACGAACTTTGCACAGCAGAATCGCGACTACAAGGAGCGCTATAAGATTGTTCCTGCCCTAGTGAAAACAAGATTCCCTTAGGGAATCTTGTAGGGAAATCCGGAGACTTCGGCTCCAGATTTAGCCATGAAACCGAAGGGTTGCTGGCGTCCCTCACTAGCTAAAGGAACGATTAAGGAACAAAGAAATTTGGAGAAAAAATGACTGAATACAAAAACATTATCGTAACCGGTGGCGCAGGTTTCATCGGTTCAAACTTCGTACACTATGTCTACAACAATCATCCAGACGTACATGTGACTGTCCTTGACAAACTCACTTACGCTGGTAACCGTGCTAACATTGAAGAAATCCTTGGTGACCGTGTTGAATTGGTTGTAGGGGACATTGCTGATGCTGAATTGGTAGACAAATTGGCTGCTAAGGCGGATGCCATTGTTCACTATGCGGCTGAAAGTCACAATGATAACTCATTGAATGACCCATCTCCATTCATCTACACAAACTTCATTGGTACCTACACACTCTTGGAAGCAGCTCGTAAATACGACATTCGTTTCCACCACGTGTCAACAGACGAAGTTTATGGTGACCTTCCATTGCGTGAAGACCTTCCTGGACATGGTGAAGGTCCTGGTGAAAAATTCACCGCAGAAACCAAATACAACCCATCATCACCTTACTCATCAACTAAGGCTGCTTCAGACCTTATCGTTAAAGCATGGGTGCGTTCATTTGGCGTTAAGGCAACAATTTCAAACTGCTCAAACAACTATGGACCATACCAACACATCGAAAAATTCATCCCACGTCAAATCACTAATATCTTGTCAGGAATTAAACCAAAACTTTACGGTGAAGGTAAAAACGTCCGTGACTGGATTCATACTAACGACCACTCAACTGGTGTTTGGGCTATCCTCACTAAAGGTCGTATCGGTGAAACTTACTTGATTGGTGCCGATGGTGAAAAGAACAACAAGGAAGTGCTTGAGCTTATCCTTGAAAAAATGGGTCAACCAAAAGACGCATACGACCGTGTTACAGACCGTGCTGGTCACGATTTGCGTTACGCAATCGATTCAACAAAATTGCGTGAAGAACTTGGTTGGGAACCACAATTCACAAACTTTGAATCAGGTTTAGAAGAAACAATCAAGTGGTATACCGATCACCAAGACTGGTGGAAAGCTGAAAAAGAAGCTGTTGAAGCTAACTATGCTAAGACACAAGAAGTGCTTAAATAATTGAAAAATCTATCACTTCCAATCGAGTGATAGATTTTTCTGTTAAGAACTGTTAGGAGAGATGATGAATCGAAAAGAATGGATTGAATATTTTGAAGTGATTAATAATCGTAAGCCCACTATTCAGGAGTGTCAGCAGGCTCTTCAAAATGGTGAGTTTGTTATGGAAGGTAGACAAGCTACTTTTTCTAACAATGGAAATTCCGTGCCTGCAGGAGCCACGCCTTTACCAAATCAAGTGACTGGTCAGATGGTCAACCAAACTTCAGCACAGCAGCTTGTCTTTGTTAAACAGAAAAAGTTTGGGAAGAAGACTTTTATTGGTTTGGGTATTGCTTTATTTCTTGTCCTAGCAACAAGTCTTGGTGTCTTTTTGTTTTCTTTCAAAGAAACAAACTTGAATGGTTTGTGGGTAACTAGTTATAATGCTGGTTTGGTTTATGAGTTAAGTGGGAAAAAATCAAAACTTGTTGCAGGCCATAGGGAAGAAGAAATCAAAGAAATCTCTACTGGTCAGAAAGTAAGACAGAAGTTTGAAACAAGCTTAGAGGACGTCAGTGATTCAAAACTAAAAACGATTGCTGATTTTGACAAGAAATACCAATTACAGACCAAAGAGATCATCCTGGTAAAGACGGATGTGTTTGGCTACTATAATCTGATTCAGAAAGATGGGACAAACTTAGTTCTAGATTTATTCTTATCAGACCTCTACTACGGATCAAGAAGTACCAAAGATTTAAAAAAGATATATCTTTTTCATAAGGTAGCGGTTCCAAAAGTTTTTGTTGGCAAATGGAAAAAATTTGATTCCGATGATGATTCAGAAGGAGAAGGGACTATCTCTGAAAATGGGGTTGTTACTACAGATTCTGATGGTAAAGATATCTTAATTGCTAAGCCTTTAAAAGAATATATGGTGGATCAATCGGGCAGCGTAGATAATGATGAGGTGCAAAAAGAGTTTGCTAAAATACAGAAGTCTCTTAAGTCACATGGTTATCAGGCTAAGAGTGTTAATGACATCTACCACGATGCGAGAAAGTCATATTGTTATGTCGTTGTGGATGGTGGCAAGCGCATTATTATCTTGGAGGGCTTCAACCATCTCTCTTATACAGGTTATCTTGAAAGAGAAGACAAATAGTAATTAGGATACCTTTCGCAGATGAATCGTTCTTAAATAATAGTCCAAAGTCTATCATTCCCATAGGAATGATAGACTTTTTTGCTTACACAGACATATTAACTTAAGACAGTAATACAAATAATGACATAAATGTTACAAAATTACAAACTATGCTTGATTTTTGTAACAAAATAGATATAATAGACATATAGAAAGAGGTTTATGAAAATGAAAGATAAAGTTATCCGTGTTTGCTCACTTGTTTTACTGTCTGTAGCTGTTTCTGCAACCCTTGTCGGATGTGGGTCTAAGTCAGAAAAAGACACCGCAGCATCATCTATACCTTCAACATCTCAGTTAGTTAAGTCATCTACAAGGTCAACTGAAAAGAAGACCGACAAACAGGCTAAGTCAGATGCGTCAGCTTCAAAAAAAGACCAAGGTCAAGAAGAAGCGAGTACTCCTGAAGCTAGCTCCTCAAAAAATCAAGCTACAGCTGGAAATGATGCTCAATCAGGTGCAAGTAGCAGTGCTACTTCTGATTCCAATAAGTCTAGTCAAACAACAAGGGATAGTCAAAGTGACGCTCCTGTTCCAGCAGCATTAGTGGGAACTTGGACTGGTACCAGTCCTCAGGCGACAGATATTAGTTTCACAGTAGATGCCAATGGTAACGTCACTTCAAAAGCTAATTTCAATGTCGATTACGAACCCTATCGTCAAAGTTCAACGACTGCAAAAGCTGTTCAAATTTCTGGTAATCTCTACGTTTGGGAAGGTGGCGATTTTTCAACCTTGCTTCCTGGTATTACTGGACTAGGGGGAGCTGGTTTCCAAGCTAAGCCTGGTTTTATTCTTGAAAATGGAACCTACACGCCAGTCCAATTCATCTCTGATTTGGGACCAAGCTTTGATTATAGTAACTACAAAGCTTTCCCATTCTCATTAACAAAATAATAGGAAGAGGCTATCTGAAGAGATAGCTTCTTTTTTGCGTCAAACTCTTCTTTTTCAAGGTCTCATTTCTGCTTAAAAAATGGTAGAATAGTTACATGCAAACAAAACCAACGTCAGCCTATGTGCATATTCCATTTTGCACACAAATTTGTTATTATTGTGACTTTTCCAAGGTATTTATTAAAAATCAGCCCGTTGATGACTACCTACGGGCTTTGATTCGTGAGTGGGAGCTTTTAGATATCAAGGAACTTCGCACCCTTTACATTGGTGGTGGGACACCGACAGCTATTTCTGCCGAGCAATTGGACTATCTTTTAAGCAATCTTCAGAAGAACTTGGATTTGTCTAAGTTGGAGGAATTTACTATTGAGGCCAATCCTGGGGATTTGACGGTTGATAAGATTGAAGTACTCAAAAAATCTGCTGTTAATCGAGTGTCTTTAGGGGTTCAGACTTTTGATGACAAGCACTTGCGTCAAATTGGTCGCAGTCACAATCAAGCACAAATTTATGAAAGTATTGATAGTTTGAAGGCTGCTGGTTTTCATAATATTTCCATTGACCTCATTTATGCCCTACCTGGTCAAACCATGGATCAGGTTAAGGAAAATGTGAGAAAGGCTATAGAACTGGATATTCCACACCTAAGTCTCTACAGTTTGATCTTGGAACATCACACGGTCTTTATGAATAAGATGCGTCGGGGTAAGCTCAATTTGCCAACTGAAGACTTGGAAGCAGAGATGTTTGACTATATTATTCAAGAGTTGGAAAAAAATGGTTTTGAGCATTATGAGATTTCCAATTTTACCAAACCTGGGATGGAGAGTCGTCACAATCTCATGTACTGGAATAATGATGAGTACTATGGTGTGGGTGCTGGGGCCTCTGGTTATGTCAATGGTGTTCGTTACCGTAATCGTGGTCCTATCCAGCATTACCTAAAGGCTATAGCAGAGGATGGGCATGCTAGACTTCACGAGGAGCATCTGACTAAGGCGGAGATGATGGAGGAGGAATTCTTCCTTGGCTTACGGAAAAAATCAGGCGTGTCTATCAAACGGTTTGAAGAGAAGTTTGGCTTATCATTTGCAGATACTTATGGGGACATTGTGGAAAAACTACAAGCAGATGGGCTTTTGGTTAAGGATCCAGATGTGATTCGTATGACCAAACGGGGCCTCTTTCTGGGAGATAATGTCGCTGAGCAATTTATATTGGAGGATTAGATGGGATTAAAGTTTAGTATTCCTTATCAGATTCCGTTTTATGAGACGGATATCACGCATCAGGTGAAATTACCACATTTGTTGGCATTTTCCTTGCAAGTATCAGCCATGCAGTCTGAGTCTCTTGGGAATGCGGACGACGCAGTTTTTGATCAATATGGTCTGGTTTGGATTGTGACAGACTATGCGATTGAGATTGACCGCCTGCCTCGCTACAATGAAAAGGTGACCATTACAACGGAAGCTATTTCCTATAATAAGATTTTCTGTTACCGTAATTTTTACATCACTGATGAAGCTGGTCAGCAAATCATGCTCTTTAAGACTACTTTTGCCCTCATGGATTATGAGACACGTAAGGTAGCTGAGGTTCCAGACGAGTTGGTGGCACCTTATGAAGCTGAAAAAACTAAAAAGTTGCTTCGTGGTCCTCGCTACAAGGTTTTGGAAAATCCCGTTGATACCTTATACCGTGTGCGCTATTTTGACTTAGACATGAATGGTCACGTTAACAATAGTAAGTATTTGGAGTGGATGTTGGATGTTTTCGATTTGAACTTTTTGACCAAGTACACGCCAGCCCACATTGATCTTAAGTATGTGAAAGAGATTCATCATGGGTCGGAAATATATTCTGGTTATGAGTTTGACCAAGAGAGTCTGAGTAGTCAACATCAGATTTGTGTTGATGGCAATATTCATGCTCATGCCATCATCCAATGGAAGGAAATAGGAGACGAGTAAGATGACATATAAGGGTTATTTGATTGATTTAGATGGAACCATTTACAAGGGTAAGGACCGTATTCCTGAAGGGGAGGCTTTTGTTAAGAAATTGCAGAAGCGCCAGATTCCTTATCTTTTTGTAACTAATAACAGTATGCGTACACCAGAGATGGTGCAAGAACTTTTGCGTAATCAATGCGAATTAGAAACGCCTCTTGAAACTATTTACACAGCAACCTTGGCGACAGTTGACTATATGAACGATATGAATCGTGGCAAGACGGTTTATGTTATCGGGGAGACTGGACTTAAATCTGCAATTGCAGAAGCGGGGTATACGGTAGATGAGAAAAATCCTGCCTATGTTGTTGTTGGATTGGACCGTGAAGTCACTTACGAAATGTTGGTTAAAGCAACGCTTGCTATCCACAAAGGGGCTATATTTATTGGAACTAACCCAGATTTGAATATCCCAACTGAACGTGGTCTTCTTCCAGGTGCTGGTTCCCTCTTAGCTCTTATCGAGGCGGCTACCCGTGTGAAACCAATCATTATTGGTAAGCCTAAAGCTATTATCATGAACAAGGCTCTTGAAATCCTTGGGACAGAACGTAGCCAAACTATCGTGGTTGGTGACAATTACTTGACTGATATTACAGCTGGCATAAAAAATGACTTTCCAACACTTCTTGTAACAACTGGATTTACCAAGGCGGAAGAAGTTTCGGATTTACCAGTAAAACCAGACCATGTGCTTTCTAGTCTAGCGGAGTGGGATTTTGATGCGAACTAAAATTGAGGCTGTTCTGACTCCGATTTGGCTCTTGGCCCTGTCTATCCTAGTGACGATTTATCTGGCATGGGGCTTTTATTATTTTGATATTGATTGGATGCATCTTTTGGACTATGTCATTCTTGGCAAGACAGAGCTCTGGCATAATTTCAATATCCTCATGCAGTACCTGACCTTTCCTTGGGTTGGTCATCTGTCCATGCCTGATTTTCCATCATCGGAGAGTGGGCTTAAGCATTTCCATGATGTGAAGTGGCTCTTTCATTTGGTTCAGGGGCTTGTTATTCTACTAGCTTATCCAGCAGTAACTTCTCTTTGGCGTAATGTGAAGAAAGGGACCTTTGGTCTTTACGTTAAACTTTATATGAGTCTAGCACTCTTGCCAGTCCTTATTGGGGTTGTGGGGCTTTTTCTCGGATTTGATGAGTTTTTTACGCTCTTTCATGAAGCCCTCTTTCCTGGGGATAGCAGTTGGCTCTTTAATCCAATCTTGGACCCGATTATCAATGTTTTGCCAGAAGAGTACTTTCTTCAGTGCTTTGTGATTTTCTTTATTATTTATGAGGGAATCATGGTGAGCTTGACTTGGTTGGCCCATAAGCAACTTACAATGTATTTGAAAAATAAGGAGTAGTTATGTCTATTCGTGATAACCATTTGCATACCCATCATTCCTATGATTCGGATGCGAACTTTACTGATTATTTGACGCATTTTGATGGGGAGATTGTAACGACTGAGCATTATGATCTCTCTAATCCTTATACCAAACAGGATGATGTGCCCGAGTATGAGGCCTATAGTCGTGAGATTGAAAGTCTTAACCGTAAGTATGGTAATCGTATTAAACGTGGTATCGAGATTGGTTATTACCAACCTAGGGAAAGGGATATTTTAGACTTTCTGGATGGTAAGGACTATGATCTCAAACTTTTATCTGTTCACCATAATGGGGTCAATGATTATCTTGATGATGAGGTAGCGGATATGGACAAGGCAAGCATTATTCAAGAGTATCTGGACAAGTTGGAGTACGCTATTGGTCGTGTGGACGCAGATGTTCTGGCCCACTTTGACTATGGTTTCCGCCTGTTTGATGTGACTGTTGATGAGCTAAAAGTCTATGAAGAACAACTCAAACGTATTTTCCAGAAAATGATTGCTAATGATTTGGCTTTTGAGCTGAATGCAAAGAGCATGTATCTTTATCATCACGAAGACCTCTACCGTTATGCTCTAGGCCTTGTTAAGGATTTGGGATGTCGCAAGTATTCTATAGGGTCTGATGGTCATAAATTAGAGCATTTCCGTCTGAACTTTGATACGATTCAGGAGCTCTTGAGAGAATTTGACATTACTGAAGATATGATTATATAGCGAAGATGGCTTCAGTTGAGGCTGTCTTTTTGTCTTACGAAAACCACTAGCTATGCTAGTGGTTCCGAAAAGCTTTTAGCGATGTATCAAAAAAGTCCCCCTAAAGTGTTATATTAGATAAGGTTTCCCGACCACTAACTAATATACAAAAGGAGGACCCCTGATGAGACAGGATAATAATAGTTTAGCACATACTACATGGAATTGTAAGTATCATGTTGATACGGTTGGGCGAAATCAATAGATGAAGCCTCACCACTAATACATTTTTCTACAAGTTCCATTTTAAATTCTTTTGAATAGGAACGTTTTTTTGTTTTCTTTGTGAATCCTAAAATCCCATATTTTTTATAGATGGCGGCCCAATCTTGAATCGTTCTTGTGGAAATATGGAGACAGTTATATATCTCAGATTTGGAACGATTATCATTAATATAATTGAGACAAGCTTGTTCTTTCTCGTATGGGGTGAATCTTTCTCTTCTAGACATAAAAATACCTCTTAAGTAGATTTTAGGTATTTACCTTGTCTACTTAAGAGGTATCATATCATTCTCACGGGTGGTTTTGACTTGTTGGGGTGAAAAAGAACGATGGTTACTTGTTGTAGACAAATAATTAGCCTACAACAATTACAAGAATTCCTTCAAATAGAAGGAGTAGAAATGATAATAGTTGTTGTTTTTTCATGTGTAAATCCTCTCTTTTGTTTTTCTTAATTGTATGCTATTATGATGTCAAAGAAAAATTATTCCCATATATGCGTGATGGAGGGATTGAAGTGAAAAATTTTGGAGAAATTTTTAAAACTTTTCGAGAATCAAGAGGTTTACGATTAAAAGATGTTGCTAAGGCTGGTATATCAACGTCTCAGCTCTCTCGCTTTGAGAAAGGGGAGACTGATTTAACCATTTCAAAATTTATGCTCATCTTGGATGAGATTAACATGCCAATTGATGAATTTATGTATGCCGTTCATGATTTTCACCGTGATGAACTTAACGAAATCTTGTCAAAGGTACGCCATTTTGTATCTAATCATGATATTGAAGGATTGAAAAACTACTTTATTCTCAAATGGAGTCAAAGACTAAGAGAGAGAAATTTTATCACATTAATACTATTTTATTAAAAATACGCTTGCAAGATTTGTCTGGCGAAGACTATTATTCAGAACAAGATTTAATTGAATTAACAGACTATCTTTTTGGTGTGGAATACTGGGGTTATTATGAATTACTGATTTTTGCAAATACCTTAGATGTTCTAAAACACGATGTTTTTATGGTTTTAGCCAGAGAGATGTCAAGACGTTCTGATTTTTATAAAGAGATTCCTAATAATAGACGGTTGATTTCAACTATGTTATTAAATGGTTATATCACATGTGTTGAAAGAGGAAAGTTCATAGATGCTTTGTATTTTGAAAAACAATTAAATCAATGTTTCTTCATTGAAACAGAAGTCTATGAACGCCTCGTTTTCCAGTATGCACAACATCTATATCAGTATAAAAAAGAGGGAGACCATAAAGCTATTATTGAAATGAAAAAGTGTATTGGAGCAATGAAACTAGCAGGAAGTAACCATCTAGCAAAAACTTATGAAGGACATCTAGAAAAAATTTTAGCAAGTAATAGGTAATACGCAGATATGGGAAAAATTTCGACACTTATTTCAAAAAGATATAATAGATTTATCAAATTAAGGAGGAAAGACCTATATCACCTAAAAAAGAGTTTAATGCTCCTAAGACAACTAAAGTTAACAGTTGGGGTAAGCATTAAGAAAGCAACTGTAGGTCAACATTTGTTGGCCTATATGTTTTTAGGAGGGAAAATATATGAGAGATTATTCACCATATCCATTATTAGTAGATGTTTGTGTAACCAATCGGTGTAACTTAAATTGTTCCTATTGTTCTGCAGAAGCTGGTCCTTTTGCAAGTAAAAAAGGAGAAATGAGCGTAGAAAAGTTGGATTCTGTTTTTAGAGAGCTTGATTTGATGGGTGTTCCAAGAGTAGGTGTGACTGGTGGAGAACCTTTTATGCGTGAAGACATCCTTGACATTTTGAAAGCTTTTAATCAATATAGATTTGCTAAGGTTTTGAATACGAATGGAAACTTAATCACAGATTCTATTGCTAGAGAGTTATCAAAACTGAATTTAGACAGAATTTGTGTAACAATAGATGGTAGTAAATCTAGTGTACACGATAGTCAACGAGGAAAAGGAAGTTTTAAGAAAGCTATTGAGGGAATTAAAAATTTACAACGATATAACTTACCTGTATCAACATTATTTACCTTAGGTAAGCATAATGTCAATGATTTGATAAATACTGTAAGATTGAATGATATGCTTGGTATAGAGTATATGTCAGTAATGGTTATCTGTCCGACTGGTAGAGCTAATGATGGTAGTATTTTGGCGGATAAGAAAAACTGGTATCCAGTTTTTCTTGATTTAACTGAGCGACTTTCTAGGGGAGAATTTAAAGTTAAGTTTAAAATTGTTCCACCAAATGAAAGTGATGTTTTTTGGACACATTATTTTCCGCTTGCGTTTTATAATAGATTGGATCTGTTAGAAAGTGTTTGGCACCAAAAAGTAGATATAAATTTTGATAAGCAAAGGGAGATATCGTGTCAAGCCGGTATCAGAGCCTGTTCAATCAATCACAAGGGAGATGTATATGGCTGTGATTTGATGAACGGGATAGATGAGTTAGTTGCTGGAAATGTAAAAAAACAAAAGTTTAGTGAAATTTGGCACAATTCGATTGTATTTAATAAACTAAGATCAATTACATTTGATGATATTTCCGGCAAATGTGCGGAATGTCCATTACCATGGTGTGGTGGAGGATGCCGATGCAGTGCTCTGGAATTGGATGGAACTTTATTGGGTTCTGATTTAGCTTGCTTTTATGAACAAAAAGGAGATGTGGAAGTCGTATGAAAGAACATTTCGTTATAAAAGGTAAGAGGGATTTCATTGTAAATAAAGTAGAAAATGAGTATATAGGATACGATAGACTTGATTTAGAGTATTATTCGTTTGATGAAATAGGTGCAGAAATACTTTATTGTATTTCCAAAAATTTTTCATTGGATAATATTGTAGAACTGTTACAGCAAAACTATGATGTATCTGCGGCAGAGTGTAAGCAAGCAATCATATCTTTCTTAGAAGAAACACCAATTTTACATATTATTTATGCAAATTTAGTTAAGTCTGATATATATTTACAGTTAATACCTTTTAGGGAGCAATAATGATAGATTCAAAAGAAGTGAACAGATTTGCAGGGCCACTAGTTTTGACTAACATTGGTCAAATTATTATTGGACAGCTGGCTTTACATTTTGCTGTGAATAACTCATCAATAATTTTATCGGGAATATCTATTATTCAGAATATGCTATTTGCTTTTGGTGGTCTTTTAGGGGCCTTTAGTCTGTCTTTTAATATTAAAAGTTCTAAGGCTTATTCTAACCGACAATACAGCAGGTTTAACGATTTGTTGAAATCAAATTTAATCATAAATTTGATTATTGGCACAGCATTTGCTTTTTTTGTAATTTTTTACGGAGAAACTATGTTGAGTGGACTTTATGGATTTAGAGGTAGTTTATTAGCATTAGCAACAAATTATTTAGTTATTACGTCCCCCTATATAATTTTGACACTATTAAATTTTTCACTTACTAATCTATTGAGAGTTCAAAAGGAAACAAGACTAATTATGTGGATCGGATTGGCAAGCTCAGTATTAGATGTATTATTGAACTATGTATTGGTACCACTATTAGGAATTAGAGGAGCTGCTATATCAACGATTATATCTTTGTGTTTTGTTTCTTGTAGCTATTTATTCATGGTTTATCCAATGATTTGGAAGTCTCTATTTGTGAAGTCTACAACGAAATTAGAGTTAGTAAAATTTGGTATCCCATTAGTTGGTCAAGAGGTTCTAGAAAGTGTGTTATTTATTATAGTGTTTGATGCATTTATGGCAAGACTGGGTTTGGAGATACTTACGATTTATGCTGTTATTAGTCAGCTACTTTCAATTATTCGTGTTCCTTCTTTTGTATATTCGACAACAGTTTCCGTCTATTTGCCGGAAGCAGAGAAAATGGGACATGTCAAAGAATTTTTGAAAACTATATTTAAAAATTCATATATTGCTAGTATGTTACTTGCTTGTCCTGTTGTGTTATCATCAAATATTCTATCTCACTTTCTTTCTGATGAAATCACAACAAATATTGTACCTATTACTTTGTATACATTTTTAGCTATGGGGCTATCTCCCATTTACGAAAGTTCTAAAATGTTACTACAAAGCTTTGGAAATGAAAAATTTGTTTTGCATACATCTATTTTAATAAATCTTGCTAGTGTTATGATTCTAACCATACTACAATTCTTAAACGTTCAAACTTATTGGTCGTTATATTTCATATATGGGTTGAATTTATTTGTTTTGTCCCTGATATTTTTACGACATGCTTCTTCAGAAAAAATTATATAAAAGAAAGGGATTTAGTTTTAAATTATGCTAAATCTTTTTTTGTGATAACTTTTCCAAGTCCATTTTGTTATGATGGTGCTATCTTATGAAGAAGGAGATAGTATTATCCATGTTGAGTAAAATGAAAGCTCGGCTCTTGATTGGTTTAGGTGGTCTAGCTGTGACCAGCTTTATTGTTGTGATGGGTTACACCATTGGTTCTCAGTCTGTGACTAATCACACGCAGAAATAAATCCAGTCTGAAGCTCATCATTTATTGACCAAAGAGAAAGAAAAGGAAAAGGCGAGTGTTATTTCTGATGAGCTGGTCAAAGAATTTCTTACGCAGTACTTTACCAAGGAAAAGCTGGGAGAGAACAACAACCGTATTAAGCCCTATATGACAGATTCTGCTTATAAGGAAGAAGTCGCTCGTCAAGAAGAATCCATCAACCAAGTCTATAAGGATTATATGTTGGATTATCACTTCGAAACTGCTCAAATCTATGTCAATACAGAAGACAATGAAGCCCTGACAGAGGTTACTTATCAAGTTGTTTATGTGTCTGATGTCAGCGATAAGGCTCAGAAAAGTACACAGACAGAAACGACCTCTCTTAAACTTTCTTATGCCAAAATGTCAGATCAACTCCTTGTCAATCAGGTAACTATTTGGAATAGAAAGTTAGAGGATTTAAAAGAAACTTCTGATGGAGTTAACTCAAGCATTCCAAAGATTCAAGGCACTACTACAAGTGAGACCAACTAGCAGGAGTTACTCTTCTGCTTTTTTCTTAAGGGAAGCTTAAAGAAAAGGCGTAGTTGTGGGAATTATAGAAGATTTTAAGCTTTGCTTGTTATGCTAATGTCAAGCAAAAGGAACTTATGGTTTCTATCTTATCTTTCAAAATTGGAGGTCTTCTATGAAATTTCTAAAAAGGCATGCCTATGCCTTACTCTTTACCCTTTTTCTGATGGGAGCAAATGTTTACTCTCTCTTAAAGGTCTTTGTCATTCCTTCAGCGGTCTCAACGGTTTCGGCCAATACGACTAGCTCAACCACAGCTTCGTCGACGGCATCTACTAGCACTGGTAAGGTGACTAAGACGGATACGACTTATAAAGATGACAATATGGATATCAAAATCACGACAGGTAAAACCAGTGATACCACTTACTATGTGGCCGATATCCAGCTTTCAAGTGCAGATTACCTTAAAACGGCTTTGGCACAAAATACCTATGGGACCAACATCACCGACACTACTTCAAGTATTGCCCAGCAAAATAATGCAATCTTTGCCATCAATGGTGACTATTACGGGGCTAATCAGTCGGGCTATGTGATTAAAAATGGTCAAGTCTATCGTGATACTGATCGAAACAGTGACTACGAGGACCTTGCAGTATACTCAGATGGTAGCTTCAAGACCTTTAAGGAGAGCGATACAACGGCTCAAAAATTGGTCGATTCAGGTGTGGTGAATACCTTTGCTTTTGGTCCAACCTTGGTTGAAAATGGTAAGGTAGCTGTTTCGGAAAATGAAGAGGTTGGTCAGGCCATGGCCGACAATCCACGTACAGCTATCGGAGTCATCGAAGAGAGTGATGGCAGTGTGCACTATATTGTTATTGTCTCGGATGGACGTACCAGTGAGTCATCAGGCTTGACCCTCTATGAAATGGCAGAATTGATGAAATCTTATGGCGTGACGACAGCCTACAACCTTGATGGGGGTGGCTCATCTACCATGTATTTCAATGGTCAAGTCATTAACAAGCCAACCACAAACGGAAATAAAATCTCAGAAAGGGCGGTGAGCGATATTGTTTACGTCGGTTACTAAAAAATCAGCCAGCAGACACTTTTTCACTTATATCGGTCTAACTATCTTTAGTCTAGTCTTTACCTTTGTCTATGAGCGATTTTCTTATGGGGAATCGTCCATGTTTATGCGTATGATGTTTTTTGCACCACTAGCTGGGGCTCTCATCTATCTACTAACAGGGTTGGGAATGTCTTGGGTGAAAACACGTCTTTCAAAACTTCTCTTTAATTCATCTATTGCAGTTGTAGCTAGTGCCTGTATGGTTAAGGGAATCGTTGAGGTTTCAGGCCGTACAACTAGCGTGGATATGCCTTATTGGTATGTTGCTGCGGGCCTACTTTGTTTGAGTATTATGACAGGATTTATCAGACCTAGAAAATTGGCTTAACAATAAGAGCTTGGAGCTTTGCTTCAGGCTTTTTGTCTTGCTTTGAAAAAATATTTAGGATAAATATACAAACCATAAAATGAAGAAATTATTTTAAATGAGGAATTTGCTTAAAGACATTTTCATAAAAAATAACTGAGCTTGATTTTTTTGTGATAGGAATTTAGATAGAACGAAATCTTCTATAGTGATGAAAATACCTGAATCTATCGTATTTGCGGTGCGAGGGATTTTTGAGACATGAGGTTCAAAACTTAGGCATGGAACTTTTTTGATAGCTAGAATCACCCACCGAATCATTTCACACGCGTCCGTCATCACCTAAGAAAAGTCTTAAAAGGCTTGTTTCTGCTATTAAATATACATGATTTTCAACTTTTTATAAAAATATACAAAAAAGACTTGCTTTGTTCTGAATTTTCAGGTAAAATAAACTAAAATCGAAATCGTTGATAGAAAAAGTCAGATCGTTTCACAGAGAATGCGGGAAGCTGAGAACGCATGAGATCAAAGACGACACATTCTTGAGAGCGTATGCGAACTCTGGATGACAGTAGTGTACGACGGGTGGTTCCGTTAGAGACTAGGAGTTACAAGAGAGACCTTGTGACTTCATGAGGAAGAGGGGGTGACCCCTGTTCGAATTAAGGTGGAACCACGTGCCAACGTCCTTGCAAAAGTTGTTTTTGCGAGGGCGTTTTTTGTTACCCTTGCTTTTAGTATTTGTAGCTAGCCGTACACTTGGTCGGAGTTGAACAGAAAGGATAAACTATGGAAATCAAAGGATTACGAAAGATTGAACCCTATGTGGCGGGTAGTCAGCCTGCTGAGAAAAATATCATTAAGTTGAATACTAATGAAAATGCCTATGGACCAAGTCCAGCGGTCCATCAAGCTTTAGCATCCTTTGATGCCCATCAGTTACGCAAGTATTCGACTTTGGATCAAGCGGCTTTGCGTCAAGCCTTATCTGAACAGTTAGGTGTTCCTGCTGATCAAGTGATTATTGGAAATGGGTCAGACGATATCTTGTCAATGGCATTTCTAGCTTTCTTTAACAGCGAGGAAGAAGTCTTGTTTCCAGATTTGACCTATGGCTTTTACAAGGTTTGGGCAGATTTGTACCATATCCCTTTTAGAGAAGTGCCTCTGAGTACTTCATTTGAGATTGATACTCAAGATTATCTGGTTGAAAATGGTGGGATTGTCCTTACTAATCCAAATGCGCCAACAGGTATTTATAAACCTCTCGATCAAATTGAAGAGATTGTAAAGGCCAATCAGTCAGTAGTTGTGATTATTGACGAAGCCTATATTAACTTTGGTGGGGAGACTGCCTTACCTCTCTTAGAAAAGTATGAAAATGTATTTATCACCAGGACCTTTTCTAAGGACGCCTCACTTGCAGGTTTGCGTGTTGGCTATGGCATCGGAAGTCCAAAGCTAATGGCTGTGATCAATGCCGTCAAAAATTCGGTCAATCCCTATAATGTGGATAGCATCGCAGAAGTCTTGGCGACTGCAGCCGTTCAGTCTTGGGATTATTATGAGGATATCTGCGCTAAGATTATGGATACACGTGACTGGTTTAGTCAAGAATTGCAAGCTATTGGCTTTGATGTGCTGCCTTCAAAAACCAATTTTGTTTTGGTTAAACCGCACGGAATGACGGCAGGCCAATTGTTTGACTATCTCCAAAGTAAGAAAATTTATGTCCGTTATTTTCCAAAAGTGGAGCGTATTTCAGACAGACTACGCATTTCTATTGGGACGCAGGATGAGATGGAGCGCGTATTAATGACAATACAGGAGTTACAAGCATGAAAAAAACGACATTAGCCTTAGGAATGCACGATAAACTTTTCAAACGTGCCCGTACCATGTATCAGATTGAACACCGTATCTGTGACTTGTTGATGACAAAGGGCTTTCTTCGGATTGAGACACCAACCTTAGAGCATTTCGAAGTCTTTAGTGATGTTGTGGACAATGGAAACTATAATTTCTTTGACAAAAATGGAGATCTTGTTAGTTTACGTCCTGATATTACTAGCCAAATTGGGCGTGTGATTGCTTCGACTCAAGTTCATACACCGATTAAATTTTCTTACTCTGGAAAAGTCTTTAACTACAATGAGGAAATGCGTGGCTTGTCCAATGAGCATACGCAGGCTGGTGTGGAAATCATTGGTTTTCCAGTTCATCAGGCATTGGAAGAAGCAATAGCTTCTGCTAAAGAGGCTCTAGATGCTGCAGGGGTCAAAAATTACAAGTTTGAATTTTCACATGCCCGCCTCCTACAACTCATTTTTGAAGAATTAAACCTTCCAGCTGTAAAAGAAGCAGAGTTGGCGGCCTATATCCGTGATAAATCGATCACCGGTCTTAAGGAGTTTACCAAAGAAAATCCAAGTCAATATGACATGGTTTTGGAGCAGTTACCCTTCTTGTTTGGTGAGACAAATGCTGTCTTGACCAAGGCTAGACAGTTAACAGACAGTGAAGCCTTTTTGACGGCTTTGGATAGTTTGGAAGTTTTAACTAATCGTTTATCAGATAGTCTCCCAGAGACGACGCTTGATTTGGCTCAATTGCCAGCAGTGCCTTACTACACTGGCATGATGTTTAAGGTCTTCGGTGACAAGGTACCAGATGCCTTTGTATCAGGTGGCCGTTACGATAAACTATTTGAACGCTTTGGAGCTACCGAGTTAACAGCGGTTGGCTGGGCCATTGATATCGACTCAGTTTATCAAGCAGTACATGACGATGTGGAATTTGGAGGTGACTTGGATGACTAGCAATCAAATCACAATTGCCTTGACTAAGGGACGTATTGAGAAAGATACGGTTAAATTACTAGAAAAAGCTGGCTTTGACATGTCTTTTATGGCTGATAAGGGCCGTAATTTGATTTTCGAAAGTCCTGACAAACGTTTCCGTTTTCTCCTGGTCAAAGCACCAGATGTGACCACCTATGTCCGACATGGTGTCGCAGATATTGGGATTGTTGGGAAGGATGTTTTGGTTGAACATCCGACAGGTTATTTGGAAATGTTAGACCTTAATTTTGGCCTTTGTAAATTCTCCGTAGCATCAACAGAAGACTATAACCCTGATGACCATAAGCGTAAACGTATTGCTACCAAGTATCCAACCATTGCGACGGATTATTTTAATCAAAAGGGTGAGGATGTCGAGATTATTTCGATTCAAGGGAGCGTTGAGATTGCCCCTGTCATTGGTCTAGCAGATGCCATTGTCGATATTGTGGAAACAGGGAATACCCTTGTTGCTAATGGCTTAAAAGTTTATGAAGATATTTGCAGGATTTCAGCACGCATGATTGTTAATAAGGCTTCTTTGAAAAATAACAAGGAAGTTCTACCATTCATTTGTAAGATTGAATCACTTGTAGGAAACGAGGAGGTACCGTTCGAATGAAACGATTAACTGGAACAAATAAAGAAATTGCGGAGCTTCTTTATCAGGAGCAATTGGAACTGTCAAAAGAAAATAGAGACGTTGAAAGTACGGTTCAAGCCATTATTGAAGACGTTAAAAAACGTGGAGACGAGGCCCTTCGTGACTATTCATCTAAATTTGATAAGGTTGACTTGACTGATTTTGAAGTTGGACAGGACTTGATTGATCAAGCCTTTAAAGAGATTGATCCAGAGGTTTACCAAGCCCTAGTCAATGCCAAAGAAAACATTGAATCTTATCACAAACATCAGTTGGAGACTGGTTTTGAGGACCAACCAAGTGAGGGTGTTATTCGTGGTCAATTGATTCGTCCTATCAATCGTGTGGGTGTCTATGTGCCTGGAGGAACTGCGGCTTATCCGTCATCAGTTCTTATGAATGTTATTCCTGCCAAAATTGCTGGGGTTAAAGAGATTATTATGATTACGCCGCCTCAAGAGCACTTTGTTCCTGCGATTCTGGTAGCCGCCAAATTGGCTGGTGTGGATAGCATTTACCAAGTCGGTGGGGCTCAAGGGGTTGCGGCCTTGGCCTTTGGTACAGAAACAATTCCAAAAGTGGACAAGATTACAGGTCCTGGTAATATTTTCGTGGCGACTGCTAAGAAACAAGTTTATGGTATTGTCGGTATTGATATGATTGCAGGACCATCAGAAATTGGTGTTATCGCTGATAGTAGTGCCAATCCAACCTATGTGGCAGCCGACCTCTTGTCTCAAGCAGAGCACGATACACGCGCACGCGCCATTTTGGTAACAGATTCTCAAGCCTTGGCTGATGCAGTTGAAAGTGAGATTGAAGGTCAACTCAAGCTTTTGCCACGTGAGGCGATTGCTCGTCCATCTATTGAAAATAACGGCCGAATTATTATCGCCAATGATACAGATGCTATGTTTGAACTCATGAACTTGGTTGCGCCAGAACATTTGGAAATTGCTATGGACAATGCCTATGATTATCTGGAAAAAGTGGAAAATGCGGGTTCCGTCTTTCTTGGTCACTTTACCAGTGAACCAATTGGTGACTACTATGCTGGTGCCAATCACGTTCTTCCAACGACAGCAACCAGCCGCTTTTCATCAGCATTAGGCGTGCACGATTTTGTCAAACGTATCCAATATACGCAATACGATAAGGCAGCAGTCAATAAGGCTCAGCACGATATCACAACCTTGGCTTACGCAGAAGGTTTGCAGGCCCACGCTAAGGCTATTGAAGTCAGAAACGACAATAATTGAGAGAGTAGAGGAAGAAGTTATGAGACAAGCAGAAATTGAACGTAATACCTTTGAAACCAAAATTAAGTTAAGCCTCAATTTGGATGCTCAAGAACCAGTAGATATTCAAACAGGTGTCGGATTTTTTGACCACATGTTGACCTTGTTTGCCCGTCACGGCCGTATGTCTTTGGTGGTGAAGGCTGATGGCGACCTTTGGGTTGATAGTCACCACACCGTTGAAGATGTCGGTATTGTCCTTGGCCAAGCTCTTAAAGAGGCCTTGGGCGATAAAGCAGGTATCAACCGTTATGGAACGGCTTTTGTCCCTATGGATGAAACCCTCGGCATGGCAAGTTTAGACTTGTCTGGACGTAGCTACTTGGTCTTTGATGCTAGTTTTGATAATCCAAAATTGGGTAATTTTGACACAGAACTGGTCGAAGAATTTTTCCAAGCCTTGGCTTTCAATGTTCAAATGAATCTCCACCTCAAGATTCTCCACGGAAAAAATAATCACCACAAGTCAGAAAGTCTCTTCAAGGCAACAGGACGTGCCTTGCGTGAAGCCATCACAGTCAATCCTGACATTCACGGCGTAAACTCGACAAAGGGGATGCTATGATTATCGTCATTGATTACGATGCGGGGAATACCGCCAATGTTCTGCGGGCCCTTGAAAAAATCGGTGTGACGGCAGAATTGTCTGCCGATAAAGACAAAATCTTAGCGGCTGATGGGTTGATTTTACCTGGTGTGGGTGCTTATCCAACAGCCATGGCAGAATTGGAGCGTAGAGGTTTGGTAGCTGTGATCAAAGAGGCCGTAGCAATGGGAGTTCCACTTTTAGGAATCTGCTTAGGCATGCAGATTTTAACGGAAAAAGGACTGGAACATGAGGAAACAGATGGTTTCGGCTTTATTCCAGGTGTCTGTCGTGCTATTCCAGCCAGCAAGGAGCAACCTGTCCCACATATGGGGTGGAATGATTTGGCTCTTAAGCAAACCAGCCCTTTGACAGATGGTTTAGACGGCCAAGCCGTCTACTTCGTTCACAGTTATTTCACGGATGTCCCTATCCAATATATTGATGTCACTGCAGATTATAGTATTGAAGTACCAGCCATGATCCATAAAGACAATGTTTATGGTGCCCAATTTCATCCTGAAAAATCAGGTGATATTGGTTTAGGGATTATTGAAAAATTTGTAGGTTTATGCAAAGCCTAAAAGCTCTTGAGAGCAAAGTTTTTTCACTTAGAAAGGATGGTAGGGGAGATGCAAATTCTACCAGCAATTGATATAAAGGATGGACAGGCTGTTCGTCTCTTCAAAGGAGATTTCAACCAACAAACCGTTGTCAATCCAGATGTTATTGAGCAGGCAAAGACCTTTAAGGATGCTGGCATTCAATTTATTCACGTCGTCGACTTGGACGGTGCCCTTGATGGTCGAGCCACTAACCGTGACTTAATTGCAGAAGTCAAGAGGATTTCTGGACTTGGCATTGAGGTTGGTGGCGGTATCCGTACCTTGGAGCAGATTCGTGACTATTTGGCAGTTGGCATCGACCGTATCATTATCGGTTCAATGGCGGTTAAAAATCCTGACTTCGTTCGAGCAGCTTTAGAGGAATTTGGTGCTGATAAAATTGTCGTGGGTATTGATGCCAAGGCAGGGTTTGTCGCTACTGAAGGTTGGCTAGAAACCAGCAATGTGGACTATATTACCTTGGCCAAGGAAATGGAAAAGATGGGCGTAACCCTCTTTGTCTATACAGATGTTGATCGAGATGGCACACTGACAGGACCCAATCTTGATCACTACAAACGTTTGGTATCTGAACTCACAACCGCCAAAGTCATCGCTTCCGGTGGGATTGCAGAAGTAGCCGACTTAGATTACCTAGAAGAGATTGGTGTGGCAGGAACCATTGTCGGTAAAGCTTACTATAACGGCAATATCACATTAGACCAACTCAAGTCTTTCGGAGGTTAAGATGCTTAAAAAACGTATTATTCCTTGTTTGGATGTCAAGGACGGTCGTGTCGTCAAGGGGGTCAATTTTGTGAATTTGACAGATGTTGGTGATCCTGTTGATTCTGCGCGTGCCTATTATGAGGCTGGCTGTGACGAACTTGTTTTTTTGGACATCACAGCGACTTCAGATAATCGTGAAACAACGGTTGACATGGTGCGACGCGTTGCCGATCAGGTCTTTATCCCCTTCACAGTTGGTGGTGGTATCCGTTCAGTTGAAGACATGAATAAGATGCTCAAAGCCGGTGCTGACAAGGTTGCCGTCAATTCCTCGGCCCTTGCCAACCCGCAACTAATCGCTGATTGTGCTCAAAAATTTGGGAACCAGTGTGTAGTGGCTGCGATTGATGCTAAAAAGATGGCTGATGGTAGCTGGCATGTCTTTGTGGCGGGTGGCCGTAAGGATACAGGTAGGGACCTCATCCAATGGGCTCAAGAAGTCGTTGCCTTGGGGGCTGGAGAAATTCTCTTAACCAGCATGGACAAGGATGGCACTAAGTCTGGTTTTGATTTGGAAATGCTCAATCGTGTGGCAGAAGTCGTCGATGTTCCGATCATTGCTTCTGGTGGTGCGGGAAATATTGAGGACATTGTAGAGGTCTTTGAAAAGACAACAGCGACGGGTGCTCTGGCAGCCTCTATCTTCCACTTCGGTGAGGTAAATATAGGTGATACCAAACAAGCCTTGGCAAATGCAGGAATTGAGGTGAGACGATGACAGAGGTTAAACTTGATTTTGAGAAACAAGGAGGACTGGTTCCGGTTATTGTGACAGACTACAAGACGGGGCAGGTGCTCATGTTGGCCTATATGAATGAGGAGTCCTATCAGTTGACCCTAGAGACCAAACAAATGCATTACTGGAGCCGTTCTAGAAACGAGCTTTGGCATAAGGGAGCCACATCTGGTCATTTCCAACATGTCAAAAGCATCAAGACAGATTGTGATCAGGACACTCTGCTTATCGCTGTGGAACAGGAAGGAGCAGCCTGTCATACAGGAGCCTACAGCTGTTTCTTTACGGATATATATGATGACAATCAAGATAGATAGGAGTAGCTATGTTAGAAACACTTTGTAAGGAAGCCTTAGATCGTAAAAATAATCCTAAAGAAGGGTCTTATACCAATTACCTTTTTGACAAGGGGCTAGACAAGATTCTTAAAAAGGTTGGCGAAGAAGCAACAGAAGTTGTGATTGGAGCTAAGAATGCTGATAAAGAAGAAATTGCCAACGAGACAGCAGATGTCCTCTATCACCTAGCCGTCATGCTCGTTGAAACAGGGGTCAGCCCTGAAGACGTTGAAGCCGTACTTAAGGCACGACAAGGCAAGCAAAGCAATGTCCATGACCGAAAAGAAGTAACGGATTATTGAGGATTATCTCAACCGATTGCGACTAAGAATTAAAGTTTGAAGTGATTGTATTGAAAAAAGATTCAAATAATGCTTAAGTAATTCATTTCTCTTTGAGAAATCATTTGTAATACACAAAAACATCTCCGAAATAAGTCGGAGATGTTTTTGTGTATTACAAATTCTTTTTCTTTTTAGCTTTTTTGGTTAGGGCAAGATCACAATTTTCAATATTTGAAATCAAGTGATTCGTCAATTGGAAGTCGTCCACTTGGGGATTCAAGTCCACTTCGTAGACCAGTTGCATGCTCTCACCCCCACCTGTGGTGTTAAGGGAAATCAGGTCGCATTCACTGGTGAAATTGAGTAAGGCTTTAGTGATTTTTTGATCAATCAAGTCCTGATGTGAGACATTAATGGTCAGGAGTCTACGACGTTGGTTGTCGGTACGACTTTGACGATTTTCCAAAAGAAGCCAAACAGCCAATAGAAAGGCGGTGAAGAGGACGGCCAGTAGCAAATAGCCTGTCCCAGATGCCAGACCGATAATCATGGCCATAAAGACGGCGATTAGCTCTCTGGAACCACTGGTAGCAGAACGAAAACGAATGAGACTAAAGGTCCCCGCCACGGCGATAGAGGTCCCCAAACTACCATTGACAAGGAAGATCACTAGGGTCATCAAACATGGAAGTAGGGTTAAACTGATGACAAATTCTCTGGTGTAGAGGGTCCGGTATTTGTAAGTCCAGGTCAAGGTCAAGCCTAAAACAAGGCTGACCAGTAAGGCCAGCATGAGTTGAAGGGGACTTGCAGTTGCGGTTGCATCATTAAAGATAGAATTGAAGAGATTAGACATAGGCAGCAGCTCCTTTTTCTTGAACTGGATGTGGCCCGTAGTCTAGACCTTGAGACTTATGATAGGCACAGCTGTATTTTGAGAATTTCTGCTCTTCCAAACCATGTTTGTCTAAGATAGCTTGAAGCCAGTCTGGCTTTTGACCAGGTGCCTTGATTTCCATGATAATCGTATCTTCATCAAGAAGGGGAAAACCATGATTTCCCTTGAAGAGACTGACGTCTTCATCACGGTAAGTCAGATTTTGGTCTAGGGTCACACGAACTTTATTGTAGGCATAGCCTTGGATAGTCTCTTTTTCTTTCATTGAAAAACGGTCGTAGTAGATATACATGCGAGGTTTGAGGCCCTCATCATAGCGCTGGCGTAACTGGTGAATATCCTGTAACAGCTGACGGTCAGTGATTTGACCATGATTCTTACCGTCTGTCATCAAGTTTGTGATGGCAAGTGGAGTTGAAACGAGACGAAACTTATGACCGATTCCCTCCTCATCCTTAGCTTTGACCTCTAGAAAGACCTTGCTATCACTTTTGGGATTGGCGAGATAGGTACGCATGCGGATTTTCTCTTGACGGTGATTACCATCTAGGGCATCTTGGATGACGTCAAAATTATCCGTATCAAAGTAAATATTTGAAATGGTAGATGTCGGATAGTCATCCTCTACCAAATACTCCTTAAGATCAGTGAGCAGGTCTTCAAGATTTTCCTTTGAGACCATATATTTTGTTTCAATGCGTTTAAAACGTGTTTCCAATTGTTTAACCATGAAAAAACTCCTTTTATAGATAAGATACAAAGCCGTAAAGCAACTCCCAGGAAAATAGGGAATTTATTGCAGAAACTTCTATTCCTAAACAGTCGACTTATTATTTTAATTCTTTTTTATAGTAGAAAAGTTGAGCGAAAATGTACTATTTTATATAGCACTCACTTGCTCGCCTATTAGTCTATGGAACTTTTCTGAAAGAAGGCCTAAGTCAAACTTTCACCAAACTTAACTTAAGAAAAGTTTTAGTTAACCTTCAGAAATGTTTTAGGGAAGTTCCGTAAACTGTAATCATCAAAACGAATCCGAGAGGAAAAAAAGATATGAAATCAAAAAGACTAAAAAAATGGACGACTTTAGTAACCTGTGCGACAGCCCTAACAGTCATGACAGCTTGTAGCCAATCAAACAGTCAAGCAACGGGGACGACGTCAAGCACGACATCAAAAACAAGTGCTATAACCGCAACAACTAGTAAGAAAACGACTAATAACAACAGCAACTATTTCACTTCAAAAGACTCGGACACATCTTATGATGAAAGTTCTGCCTCTAAGATTAAGTTATCAGGCTCATCTGCGGATGTTTCAGGTGATGGCATAACGGTATCAGATTCAACCGTAACCATCTCCAAAGCTGGGACTTACGTCATTTCTGGAAAATCTGATGGTGTGCAAATCAAGGTGGATGCTGGGGATTCAGATGATGTCCATATTGTTCTAGATGGTGCTACCATGACAAATACAAATGCACCAATCAACGCTACAAAAGTCGGACATGTCTACCTAACGCTTAAAGATGGAACCACTAGCACCCTCTCTGATTCAAGTTCTAATAGTGATGAAGATGCGGATGCCGTGATTTTCTCTAAGGGAGATTTGACAATTAATGGGTCAGGTACTCTTAACATTGATGCCAAGAAAAACAACGGTATTAAAGCAAACGACAGTCTTCATATAACAGGCGGTACCTACAAGATTACTTCAGTCGGTGATGCCTTCAATGTCAATGATGAACTTAATATCACAGGAACAACCATGACTATTGAGGCCGAAGAAGATGGCGTTAAGGTCGACAATGATGACGACACCTCAGTAGGGACCATGTATCTGTCTGATAATACCATGACTATCAAGGCTGGTGACGACGGTATTCATGCCTCTGGTGACCTGATTATTGATAGCGGTACTTACAAAGTTGAAAAATCAACCGAAGGTATTGAAGGTAAATCTGTGACTATTAATGGTGGAAATATCGATGTCTATGCGACAGATGACGGTATCAATGCTGCTAATAGTAATGCCAGTCAAAGTGAGATTTTCTTCAAGATGACAGGTGGAACTCTTAATGTCGAGGTTGGTCAAGGTGACACAGACCCAATTGATTCAAATGGTGATATTACCGTTACGGGTGGAACGATTAACTTAACCGGTCAATCTGGCTTTGACTTTGACGGTTCAGCGACCTATACCGGTGGTGACATTACTATCAATGGTGAAAAACAAACTAAGATTGAAAACTCAATGCCTGGTGGGGGTGGCCCTCAAGGTGGTGGTCCCCAAGGTGGTGGGCAACCAGGTGGCTTTAGCGGAGGTCACTAAAGAATCATAGGATGAAACAGAAAGGAAGTGCCTATGTATATTATTATTCCAGCTTATGAACCAGACACTCGCCTGATTCAGGTGGTTCAAGATATTACTTTAAAACTCCCTAAATCACGCATTATTGTTGTCAATGATGGGAGTGGACCACGCTATAACGACTATTACGACGAAACAGCCCTTTTTGGAGCTACGGTCCTTAAACACCCGATTAATAAAGGAAAAGGAGCCGCTTTAAAGACTGCTTTCGCTTATATCCAAGAAGAAGTGGTCAGCCAACATCTGTCTGCTCAACCTATAGTAACAGTTGACAGCGATGGTCAGCATCTGATTAAGGATATTGTCCGTGTAGCCAAGGCGACCGAGGAAAATCCAAGTCATCTTATCTTGGGTGCGCGTGCCTTTGTTGGTAAAGTGCCAGCACGAAGTCGCTTTGGAAATAAAGTGACTGCGGGGCTTTTCCGTCTAGTAACAGGTCAGAAGGTAACGGATACCCAGACGGGGCTTAGAGGCATGTCAACGGACCTGATTCCATGGTTGCTTAATCTAGATGGCAATCGTTTTGAGTACGAGTTTAACATGTTGCTTGAAGCCAAAAAGTCAGGTCACCAAATCTCAGAAGTCCCTATCGAGACCGTTTATCTGGAGGAGAATAAAAGCTCGCACTTTCGGCCCATTCGTGATTCCATCCGTATTTACAGCCCTTTTTTAAAGTTTTCTGGCACGGCCGTCTTGGCCTCAGTCATTGATGCAACCGCCTTATTTGTGCTCTTTGCCTTGACGAAAAATCTCCTCCTTTCGGTCGTGCTAGCTCGAGTGATTTCGGCTTCCAGCCAGTGTCTACTAAACGCTAATGTGGTCTTCAATCCGACAAGCTCCCTCTTTAGATCGAGTGTTCGCTACTTTATGTTGGTCCTGGTCCTCTTGGCTTGTAATTATTTCTTACTTAGTAGTCTAGTTGCCATTGGTTTGGGACTGGTTCTGGCAAAATTGGTCACAGAAACCTTGCTCTTTTTAGTCAGTTACAGGGTTCAACATAACGTGGTTTTTGCTTAATAGCTGGCTTGAAAATTGCCAACTGATTGCATAGAGATAGCTTAATCAATGACCTCTAAAAACTTTCCTAAAAAATAGAAAAAGACTACCGTTTTCTAGATTCGGTAGCTTTTAATATTTGTCGAAATGTTTTTCAATTTACATTATGATTAAAAAGTTAAAAGGTCTGATAAAGTCTCCAAATGCTTGAAAAAAATATGCTATAATGAAATTGTTTGAATTATGTAGATTTTCATTCAAACTAGGAAAATGAAATGAGGACCTAAAATGGGAAAAAAGGTACATTACAAGCTTCACAAAGTTAAGAAGCAATGGGTGACGATTGCCGTCACTTCGGCAGCACTTGCCTCTATTGTAGGTGGTGCTACAGTAGCTAATCAAAAGGTTTCAGCCGATGAAACAACAGAACCAGTTGCTACTACGACAGCTGAAAGCGATGTTGTGGTCGAAACGCATGAAGTAGAGACTCCAGCAGCAACTGCTACGACAGATGTTACAGCAGTAACAAATGACAAGGCAACAACTACAGATACTGTAGCAACTCCAGCACCAGCAACGGCTACAACTGATACAACTACTAATGTGGCAGCACCAGCAGCGACTGATCGTGCAGCAGTAGCTAATGGTGCTACAGAAACACCAGCAAATGCAACTGTAGCGACAGATACAACGCTTACAGTAGCTGAAAAACCAAAATCTGGTGTTACTGAAAAAGAAGAAACAGCAGCGCTTTCTTTGGACAACATTAAGCAAGTTGATGGAAAATACTATTATGTCAAAGAAGATGGTTCATACAAAACAAATTTTGCTGTTTCAGTTAATGGCCAGTTGCTTTACTTCGGTAAAGACGGTGCTTTGACAAGCACATCAACACACTCATTCACACCAGGTACAACTAATCTAGTTGATTCTTTCTCTTCACATAATCGTGCTTACGATTCTAAGAAAGAAAGCTTTGAGTTGGTAGATGGGTATTTGACGCCAAATAGCTGGTACCGTCCAGTCACTATTTTGGAAAATGGTGAAAAATGGCGCGTGTCAACTGAGAAAGACTTCCGTCCACTTTTGATGGCATGGTGGCCTGATGTAGATACACAAGTGGCCTACCTCAATACTTTCTCTAAACATTTTAACCTTAACGCAACTTATTCAACCAGCCAAAGTCAATCAGAATTGAATGCAGCTGCTAAGACTATTCAAATTAAGATTGAGCAAGAAATCTCTGCTAAACAATCAACAGAATGGCTTCGTCAAGCAATTTCTTCATTTGTTAAGGAACAAGAGCAGTGGAGTGTTGCAACAGAAAACTATACACAAGCTGACCACCTTCAAGGTGGAGCCCTTCTTTATGTCAATAATGATAAGACACCTTGGGCAAATTCTGATTATCGTTTGCTTAACCGTACACCAAGTAACCAAGATGGTTCTCTAAATGGTACAGGAAGATACTTGGGTGGTTATGAATTCCTACTTGCCAATGACGTTGATAACTCAAATCCAGTTGTGCAAGCTGAGCAGTTGAACCAAATTCACTATCTTGTGAACTGGGGATCAATTGTTATGGGTGATAAGGATGCTAACTTTGATGGTATCCGTGTTGATGCAGTTGACAATGTCGATGCAGACCTTCTCCAAGTTTATACAAACTACTTCCGTGCGGCCTTTGGTGTGGATAAATCTGAAGCCAATGCACTCGCTCACATTTCTATCCTTGAAGCTTGGGATTTAAATGATAATGCTTATAATCAAAAACATGATGGTGCAGCCCTTGCCATGGATAATAACCTTCGTTATGCAATTATGGGTGCACTTTATGGATCGGGCTCTTCATTGAAAGATTTGATTACTAGCAGTTTGACAGACCGTACAAATAATAGTAAGTATGGAGATACACAAGCTAACTACATCTTTGCGCGTGCTCATGATAACCTTGTTCAAGATATCATTCGTGATATCGTTCAAAAAGAGATCAATCCAAAATCAGATGGTTATACCATGACTGATGCTGAATTGAAACGTGCCTTTGAAATCTATAATGAAGATATGAAGAAGGCAGAAAAACGTTATACTATTAACAATATTCCAGCCGCCTATGCTTTGATTCTTCAAAATATGGAGCAGGTAACTCGTGTTTATTATGGAGATCTTTATACGGATAACGGTCAATATATGGCTACCAAGTCTCCTTATTACGATGCTATCACAACGCTCTTGAAGAACCGTATGAAATATGTTTCAGGTGGACAATCGATGAAAGTCGACACGTTCAATGGAAAAGAAATCTTGTCATCTGTTCGTTACGGTAAAGATATTATGACTGCTGACCAAACTACGGGTGTAGCAGAAACAAGTAAACATTCTGGTATGTTGACCCTTATTGCCAATAATCAGGATTTCTCACTGGGTGATGGTACTTTGAAAGTTAACATGGGTAAACTTCATGCTAACCAAGCCTACCGTCCATTACTTCTTGGTACTGATAAGGGAATTGTCACTTACGAAAATGATGCAGCAGCAGCTGGAAAAATTAAATACACTGATGCTGAAGGGAACTTGACTTTTAGTGGAGATGAAATTAAGGGGTATCGTACTGTTGATATGAGAGGTTATCTTGGTGTATGGGTACCAGTAGGTGCACCTGATAACCAAGATATCCGTGTTAAAGGTTCAGATAAGAAACTTGACAAGACATTTTCTGCTACTGAAGCATTGGACTCACAAGTTATCTATGAAGGTTTCTCAAACTTCCAAGATTTTGTTGAAAAAGATAGCCAATATACTAATAAATTGATTGCAGAAAATGCAGAACTCTTCAAGTCATGGGGAATCACATCATTCGAGATGGCTCCTCAATTTGTATCGGCTGATGACCGTACCTTCCTTGATTCTGTTATCCAAAATGGTTATGCCTTTACTGACCGATATGACCTTGCCATGAGCAAGAATAACAAATACGGTTCTAAAGAAGATCTTCGTGATGCACTTAAAGCCCTTCACAAGCAAGGTATTCAAGCAATTGCTGACTGGGTTCCAGATCAACTTTACCAATTGCCAGGACAAGAAGTTGTAACAGCAACACGTGCTAATAGTTATGGTACTCCAAAGGCCAATGCTTATATCAATAACACTTTATATGTTGCAAATTCTAAATCATCAGGTAAGGACTTCCAAGCTCAATATGGTGGTGAGTTCCTTGATGAGCTCCAAAAGAAATATCCACAGTTGTTTGAAGATGTGATGATATCAACTGGTAAGAAGATTGATCCATCTGTTAAAATCAAGCAATGGTCTGCTAAGTACATGAATGGTACTAATATCCTTGGTCGTGGTAGTCGTTATGTTCTCAGCAACGATGCTACTGGTCGCTACTATCAAGTTACTGATAATGGTATCTTCTTGCCAAAACCTTTGACAGATCAAGGTGGTAAGACAGGTTTCTACTATGATGGTAAGGGTATGGCCTACTTTGATAATAGTGGTTTCCAAGCTAAGAATGCCTTCATTAAATATGCTGGAAATTACTATTACTTCGATAAAGAAGGTTATATGTTAACTGGTCGTCAAGATGTCGATGGTAAGACTTATTTCTTCTTGCCAAACGGTATCCAGCTTCGTGATTCTATTTATCAACAGGATGGTAAATATTATTACTTTGGTAGCTTTGGTGAGCAGTACAAAGATGGTTACTTTGTATTCGATGTACCGAAAGAAGGTACTTCAGAAACAGAAGCTAAATTCCGTTATTTCTCATCAACTGGAGAAATGGCAGTTGGCTTGACTTATGCTGGTGGAGGATTGCAATACTTTGATGAAAATGGCTTCCAAGCTAAAGGTACTAAGTATGTGACTCCAGATGGGAAACTCTACTTCTTCGATAAAAATTCAGGTAATGCCTATACAAACCGTTGGGCAGAAATCGATGGTATCTGGTATGAATTCAACGATCAAGGCTATGCACAAGCTACGAAGGGTGAATTCTACACAACTGATGGCTCAACATGGTTCTATCGTGATGCAGCTGGTAAGAATGTGACAGGTGCCCTTACTTTGGATGGTCACGAATACTACTTCCGTGCAAATGGTGCCCAAGTTAAAGGTGATTTTGTTACTGAAAACGGTAAAATCAGCTACTACACTGTAGATAACGGTTATAAAGTAAAAGACAAGTTCTTCGAAGTGAACGGCAAGTGGTACCATGCTGATAAGGATGGTAACCTCGCCACAGGTCGTCAAACGATTGACCACCTTAACTATTACTTCAATGCTGATGGTAGCCAAGTTAAATCTGATTTCTTCACTCTTGATGGTGGTAAGACATGGTACTATGCCAAAGATAATGGTGAAATCGTGACAGGTGCCTATAGTGTTGGCGGTAAAAACTATTACTTCAAAGAAGATGGTAGTCAAGTCAAAGGTGACTTTGTTAAGAATGCTGACGGATCACTCTCTTACTATGATAAAGATTCAGGTGAGCGTCTCAATAACCGTTTCTTGACAACTGGTAACAATGTTTGGTACTACTTCAAAGATGGTAAGGCTGTAACAGGACGCCAAAATATCGATGGTAAAGAATATTACTTTGATAAATTGGGACGCCAAGTTAAAGGTAGCCCAATCAGCACACCAAAAGGAGTAGAATACTACGAATCAGTTCTTGGCGAACGTGTGACAAACACATGGATCACTTTCCAAGACGGTAAGACTGTCTTCTTCGATGAAAATGGTTATGCTGATTTCGATAAATAATCAATCAATCTAATCTTAATCTGAGAGATTAAGTGAAAAACGATATGATTTGACATGAATTTATAGGTGAAATTTCTTGAAAACGAGAATCGTTTAAAGAAATTTCACCTTTTTTTGCTCCTTAAAGAAAAAAATCTGACAAATATCAATTTTGAGTCAGAAAGGCTACAAATGTTATTAAATCAAGTGTTCTAGACATTTTCTAAAAAATAGTTTCAGTTATCAAATGATATAAAATGAGAATTGAAAACCTATGAAACAGGCGCATTACAAAACCTTTCTAATATTACTATTATATTACATATATTTTATAAAAATACAATTAATTTGAAAAATAGTTAGAAAATAATGATATAATGTAATTGTTTGAAATCGGATAGATTTCAGTCTGATTTTGACAAATAAAATCACGGGGAAAATTATAATGGAAAATAAGGTACACTATAAGCTTCATAAAGTTAAGAAGCAATGGGTTACAATTGCAGTTGCCTCTGCAGCACTTGCTACTGTCGTAGGAGGATTGTCTGCAACAACATCTTCAGTTTCAGCGGATGAAACTCAAGATAAGACAGTAACTCAACCAAATTCAGATACAACAGCCGATTTAGTTACTTCTACTGAAGCAACCAAAGAAGTCGATAAACGTACAAATACAAAAGAAGCAGATGTTTTGACACCTGCTAAAGAAACAAATACTGTCGAAACAGCAGCTACAACGAATACACAAGCAACAGCTGAAGCAGCTAAAACAGCAACTACAACGAATACACAAGCAACAGCTGAAGTAGCTAAAACAGCAACTACTGCTGATGTAGCAGTGGCAGCTGTTCCAAATAAAGAAGCAGTTGTGACAACAGATGCACCAGCTGTTACAACTGAAAAAGCAGAAGAACAACCAGCAACAGTGAAGGCTGAAGTTGTAAACACAGAAGTTAAAGCGCCAGAAGCTGCTTTGAAAGATTCAGAAGTAGAAGCTGCGCTTTCCTTGAAAAACATCAAAAACATTGATGGTAAATACTACTATGTCAATAAAGATGGTTCACACAAAGAAAACTTTGCGATCACTGTAAATGGTCAACTGCTTTACTTTGGTAAAGATGGTGCCCTTACAAGCTCATCAACATACTCTTTCACACAAGGAACAACAAATATTGTTGATGGCTTCTCAAAAAATAACCGTGCCTATGATTCATCTGAAGCAAGTTTTGAATTGATTGATGGTTATTTGACTGCAGATAGCTGGTACCGTCCAGTCTCTATCATCAAGGATGGTGTGACTTGGCAAGCCTCTACTAAAGAAGACTTCCGTCCACTTTTGATGGCATGGTGGCCAAATGTTGATACACAAGTTAACTACTTGAACTACATGTCTAAAGTCTTCAACTTGGATGCTAAATACACAAGCACAGATAAGCAGGTTGACTTAAACCGTGCTGCCAAGAACATTCAAGTTAAGATTGAACAAAAGATTCAATCTGAAAAATCAACACAATGGTTGCGTGAAGCGATTTCTGCATTTGTGAAGACACAACCACAGTGGAACAAAGAAACTGAAAACTTTTCTAAAGGTGGAGGAGAAGACCACCTTCAAGGTGGCGCCCTTCTTTATGTGAATGATCCTCGTACACCTTGGGCGAACTCAAACTACCGTCTTTTGAACCGTACGGCGACTAACCAAACTGGTACGATTGATAAGTCAGTCCTTGATGAGCAGTCAGATCCAAATCATATGGGTGGTTTTGATTTCTTGCTTGCCAATGACGTGGATACGTCAAACCCAGTAGTTCAAGCGGAACAATTGAACCAAATCCACTACCTCATGAACTGGGGTTCAATCGTTATGGGGGACAAGGATGCTAACTTTGATGGTATCCGTGTTGATGCGGTGGATAATGTCAATGCTGACATGCTCCAACTCTATACAAACTACTTCCGTGAATACTATGGCGTGAACAAGTCTGAAGCAAATGCGCTTGCCCATATCTCTGTTCTTGAAGCATGGAGTCTTAATGACAACCACTACAATGACAAGACTGATGGTGCTGCGCTTGCCATGGAAAACAAACAACGTTTGGCCCTCCTCTTCTCATTGGCTAAACCAATCAAAGAACGTACACCAGCTGTTAGTCCTTTGTATAACAATACCTTCAACACGACACAACGTGATGTTAAGACAGATTGGATTAACAAGGATGGCAGCAAGGCTTATAATGAAGACGGAACCGTTAAACAGTCTACAATTGGTAAATACAATGAGAAATACGGTGATGCGTCAGGAAACTATGTCTTTATCCGTGCTCATGATAATAACGTTCAAGATATTATTGCTGAAATCATCAAGAAAGAAATCAACGAAAAATCAGATGGTTTCACCATCACTGATTCTGAGATGAAACGTGCCTTTGAGATTTATAACAAAGACATGCTCAGTAATAATAAGAAATACACTTTGAACAATATTCCAGCAGCCTATGCTGTCATGTTGCAAAACATGGAAACTATCACTCGTGTTTATTATGGTGATCTCTACACTGATGATGGTAACTATATGGAAACCAAATCTCCATACTACGATACCATTGTTAACTTGATGAAGAGCCGTATCAAGTATGTTTCTGGTGGTCAAGCGCAATGTTCATACTGGTTGCCAACTGATGGCAAGATGGACAAGTCAGATGTTGAACTCTACCGCACAAATGAAGTCTATACGTCAGTCCGTTATGGTAAAGATATTATGACAGCTGATGATACTCAAGGTTCTAAATACAGCCGTACGTCTGGTCAGGTGACACTTGTAGCAAACAATCCAAAATTGACTTTGGATCAGTCAGCTAAGCTAAATGTTGAAATGGGTAAAATCCATGCCAACCAAAAATACCGTGCTTTGATTGTTGGTACAGCTGATGGTATCAAGAACTTTACATCTGATGCAGATGCAATCGCAGCAGGTTATGTGAAAGAAACAGACAGCAATGGTGTCTTGACTTTCGGTGCTAATGACATCAAGGGTTATGAAACATTTGATATGTCTGGTTTCGTAGCAGTTTGGGTTCCAGTTGGAGCTTCAGATGATCAAGATATCCGAGTAGCGCCTTCAACAGAAGCTAAAAAAGCTGGAGAGTTGACTCTTAAAGCGACTGAAGCTTATGATTCACAATTGATCTACGAAGGTTTCTCTAACTTCCAAACTATTCCAGATGGTTCAGATCCTTCAGTTTATACTAACCGTAAGATTGCTGAAAATGTTGATTTGTTCAAATCATGGGGCGTAACATCATTTGAAATGGCACCTCAATTTGTTTCTGCTGACGATGGTACCTTCCTTGACTCAGTTATCCAAAATGGTTATGCTTTTGCAGACCGTTACGATCTTGCTATGAGTAAGAACAATAAATACGGTTCTAAAGAAGATTTACGTGATGCTCTTAAAGCACTTCACAAGGCTGGTATCCAAGCAATCGCTGACTGGGTTCCAGACCAAATTTACCAATTGCCAGGTAAAGAAGTTGTAACAGCAACTCGTACTGATGGTGCCGGCCGTAAAATTGCAGACGCTATCATCGATCATTCACTTTATGTGGCTAACACTAAGTCATCAGGCAAAGATTACCAAGCTCAATACGGTGGTGAATTCTTGGCTGAGCTTAAAGCTAAGTACCCTGAAATGTTCAAGGTAAACATGATCTCAACTGGTAAACCAATTGATGATTCTGTTAAATTGAAACAATGGAAGGCTGAATACTTCAACGGAACAAACGTTCTTGAACGTGGTGTTGGCTATGTACTTAGCGATGAAGCAACTGGTAAATACTTCACTGTCACTAAAGATGGTAACTTCATCCCTCTTCAATTGACAGGCAAAGAAAAGGTTATTACTGGATTCTCAAGTGATGGTAAAGGAATCACTTACTTCGGTACAAGTGGTACTCAAGCTAAATCTGCCTTTGTAACCTTCAATGGTAATACTTATTACTTTGACGCACGTGGTCACATGGTTACAAATGGTGAATACTCACCAAATGGTAAAGATGTTTATCGTTTCTTGCCAAATGGTATCATGTTGAGCAATGCCTTCTATGTTGATGCTAACGGTAATACTTACCTTTATAACTATAAAGGCCAAATGTATAAGGGTGGTTACACTAAATTTGATGTAACTGAAACTGATAAAGATGGTAAAGAATCTAAGGTTGTGAAATTCCGTTACTTCACTAAAGAAGGTGTCATGGCCAAAGGTATTACGGTTATTGATGGTTTCACACAATACTTTGGTGAAGATGGTTTCCAAGCCAAAGATAAGTTAGTAACCTATAAAGGTAAGACTTATTACTTCGAAGCTCATACTGGTAATGCTATCAAGAACACTTGGAGAAACATCGACGGTAAATGGTACCACTTTGATGCAAATGGTGTTGCCGCTACAGGTGCTCAAGTTATCGATGGTCAAAAACTTTACTTTAATGAAGATGGAAGTCAAGTCAAAGGTGGCGTTGTTAAGAATGCAGATGGTACTTATAGTAAGTACAAAGACGGTTCTGGAGAGTTAGTTACTAACGAATTCTTCACAACTGATGGAAATGTATGGTACTATGCAGGCGCTAACGGTAAGACTGTTACAGGTGCTCAAGTTATCAATGGACAACACCTCTACTTTAAAGAGGATGGAAGCCAAGTTAAGGGCGATGTTGTTAAGAATGCAGATGGTACCTATAGCAAGTACGATACTGCAACAGGTGAACGTTTGACTAATGAATTCTTCACAACAGGTGATAACAATTGGTATTATATTGGGTCTAATGGTAAGACAGTAACTGGTGAAGTTAAAATTGGTGCTGATACTTATTACTTCGCTAAAGATGGTAAACAAGTAAAAGGACAAACGGTAACTGCTGGTAATGGTCGTATTAGCTATTACTATGGTGATAGTGGTAAGAAAGCCATCAGCACATGGGTAGAAATCCAACCAGGAGTCTACGTTTACTTTGATAAAACTGGTCTTGCTTACCCACCTAAAGTGTTAAACTAATAGATTGAAAAGGAGAACTTCGGTTCTCTTTTTTCGGCTCTTTTCTACCATTTGTCAAGTCTATCAAGGCTTTAAGTAAAAAAAGAGATAAGACAGTATCTATTCTGAGGTTACTGTCTTATTTTTAACCCTTTTTTATCCATAAATGGGCATGCTAAAAAAACACCTCATCTGGTATTTTTTGAAACAAGGTGTTACAATAATACGGCATAGACAGCCTTATCGATTTTGGGTCAAAGAGTAATCGTAAAGTTTGTTATGCGTAATGAGGTAATACATTGTTCGAATGAGACGATGTATAGAGGCAATCGTATGTGGCTTAGTTGAAGCTATTGTCGATTGTCTTTTTCGTTTCTCATAAAAGTCAGCGATATGGCAGGGATTAGTATGACTAGCTGAAGCGATGTTGTGAATGCACTTGAACAAGATTTTTCTGGCATAGGGGTTACCTCGTTTAGTGATGTGTTCCTTGGCGAGAAAGTTCCCAGATTCGTAGTGTCTCAGGTCAATGCCAATAAAAGCGTTGATTTGATTGGAAGACTGAAAGCGACGAATATCTCCCAGTTCGCCAATGATAGATGTCGCTGTGGTTTCTGCGATGCCAGGAATTGACCGTAAGATGTCATACTCTGGTAAAGGCTGAGCTAGAGCTACCATGTCGTTTAAGACAACTTGTCTGCGTTCAGAAAGACGAAGCAATTCTTGAGCATAGTAACGAACCTCTTCAAGCATTGGAGAGGTTTTCTTGACCGCACAAAAAGATTGTTTAGCGAGTTTTATAAGTTTATCAGTTAGGTAAGCAATACGTTTTTCAGAGATGCGTTTGGAGGTAGATTGACGGATAATCTCACACAAGTTACTTTGAGATAGGCTTAATACATCCTCTTTGCATGGAAAAGCCATCACTAAGTTCCAATATTGCTCTCCAGTAGGTGTGGATAATAGATTTTCCAATTCAGGAAATGTGACTTGTAGGACCTTGTGCAGACGGTTTTTAGTTCGAACAAGATCTTCTGTCATATTTTGATAGAAACGGCTTAAATCACGCAGGTGTTGATAAACTTCTTCCTGCACGTAAGTTGGTTTACGATTGTGCACAAGCTGAGATTTAGCCAGTTTTTCAGCGTCAATTTTATCTGTTTTACGAACTCGCAGACTGTCCAATTGCTTCTTAGCTTCCAGCGGATTTAGCCGTGTGTAAGCGTAACTATATTCCTCAAGAAAGGCTTGAAGACGTCGAGAATAGACGCCTGTAGCCTCAAATATAATCTCAGGGTTATGAACAGTTTTCAAGTCGCCCAACAGGCGATTGAATCCAATGGCATCATTGAGTATGGTGTAGCCATGAACCTTCTCACCGTTGACTAAAATGGCCACCTCAGAACTTGTTTTACTAACATCAATTCCAAATACTGCACGCATGACATTACCTCTTTTGTCTTGAATAATTCCATGTTTTAGTGATTTTATTTTCAATACGCGACGTTTAGCGTCCTACATACTTTGATCAAACTCCACCTAAAACAAGGTGTCTTGCCAGTTTGTCAAGCGACGTCTAGCGCCATAGAGCCCTACGACTTTACAAGACACCACTACTTTAACATAAAGAAAAAGTAGTGAGTACTCTCTCCCGTCGGAGATTTCTTCACTACTAATCTTAGTATGTTTGTCAACTGTAGTGGGTGACGAAAAGCTAACATCTAGAGAGGACCTGATAGGTCTTCTCTTTTTGTATGTTCAGAGTGATGAAAACACGCTTCCTAAAGTTAATAAAGTTTCTAAAACCGAAGCCCAGACG